>SEDG01000104.1 GCA_004295885.1 Pedobacter sp.
AAGTGCCAATTGTTAGGGAAACCATCAACTGCAGAATATTCGCACATTGGCGAAACCACAATTCTGTTTTTTAATTCTATGTTTTTTATTTTAAGGGGAGAGAAAAGTAATGACATGTTATAGAGGCTGTTTAAAATTTATCTAATAATTGTTTATGCTTCTTTTTGGCTGCAACTGCGTTATGTTTTTTTGAGGTAGAAGCGCCGCTATCTCTTCAAAAACAGGCCTTGTTTCGCTCAAAAATAAGCTATAAACATTTTCATAACATAAATTTAAACAGCCTCTAAGATTTTAGGCAAATTAACAACAAGCAAATGGATTTGTTTCTATCACTCAAATATCCAAACAATGTGATGACAAGTAAATAAATTGTTAGATTGTGCAACCATAGAATAAAAAAATAGCCTACAATTTTTCTGAGTAGTTAATTATATTTTACCACAAAACAACCGTAAGCTATTTAGCATTTATTTTAATCCAATAATATAATGCACTTAAAATATGTGGGGCACTATTATGCTAGTACACCGATAGAGAAATGCATTTTGGTTATTGATACACTTTTTTGTCAATAACAAGCCTAATACCGAATAGCTCATAAAAAGGGTCTAACTTACTTACGTATAAGTATTTTAGTGAATCTTCTATATTTTCTAGTTTTATTGTATTATTATCTTTCGACCCATATACCAAAATTTCGGATCGGATAAATATATCTAGTCCCTTCTTATCTTTTATAGCTTTACTATAATCAAACTGTTTCAATTTATCTATGCCTGCAAAAAAATCAGATACAGACTTATTATTAAGGTCTACAGTAGCTATATATCCATGACTTACTTTTTTTGGTTTTATATTAATTTTGATTAAAAAAAAGTATACAGCCGTCGAATCTTTTATATTATCCAGAATAATATTTTCCCTAATTACATTTCTAATTTTTTTTCCAATAGCAATTTCTACACTATTATTTTGCTGCCCATATGCATTATTTGATACAATAATAAATATTAACAACATAAAGATTTTTTGAATTATTGACATGTTCCTTGTCCCTTCCCATTAGTTTTTAATACATAGTTTGTATTTATGTTGGCTAAATCTTGCTTTGAAATAGTTGTAGCACTAGGGCCACTACCAATAGTAAATTCAGTGGCGTTTTGATATGCATCACCATCTGCTACTCCATCCCACGCCATAGCTGTGGCATCTAGTAAACTTATGTCAAAAAGGTCAGCCAAAAAATCAGCAATTGGTTCTATGTAATCTTCAGCAATTGTTTGATGATCTAAACCATCAAAAGCTTCTTTCTTACCTGTACTTTCACGGAAATAAGCATGTAATACTTCATGTAATAATACAGCTGCAGTATGTTCTTTAGTAGAACCCACAAGAAGATCTCTACTTAATGTAATATTTGTAGAAAAACCTATAGTCTTTCCATTTGCATCTTTATCCCAAGCACTTCCTGAGGTTGTGGCTGGCGATCCATTACTTGTTTGTTGAGCATCATATATCTTAATTTTCACGTTAGCATTATTATCTAGTTTACTGATTATATCTTTTAAAATGCCCACAACATCATTGCTTAATGCTGAATCTACTACTTTTTTTAAGCAGGTATCAGTTACATTATTTTTAATCTCTGGTTCAATCGGATTGTCTATAGGGTCATTATCATCATTTTGACACTCCGGATTACTAAAATTTGTTGGATCTTCACAACCTTCGCCACCAGGAGGGTCATCAGGACAAACTGTGTAAGCCCAAGTTGCTGAGATTATTATTGGCTCATCGCAATACTCAGGATATGGATTATCACCGATGTAATAACAAGCTTCTTCGTAGATCACATCATACCAATCTGTACATCCAGCCTCCCCTTCATACCCTGGACGTTCAGATACAGTTCTATCTATACTGGCCAACTTGTTCAGCTTAAGAGTTGGTTGAGAAATTGACCATTTTTTTAAGTTGGTTGCTTTTCCATTTGTAATACGTAGCTTGTTAACTATAACATCATCCCAAGTCTTATAAATAAGAAAACCATTAAAATCCTTGTCCAAATTATTGATAGTGTTATGGCTAATGTCTCCCTTATGCTTGTGTAAGTAATCCTTGTCAGGAATATAAGAGATTATCCGTTGGCTAATCTTCCCATTTTTATCCTTGAAGATGATCAGTCTATTAAAACTGGCTCTGATTATCTCCAAGTCAGCGGCCGCATCTTTTTTTCCAATCATTGATGTTATCTTTCGACTGTAAGATAAGGGAATTTCTACAAATTCATATAAGGCAGTTTTGCCAACCACGGCACGAGACCATATAGGAGTTTTGAGGTTAGGCTTTTTACCTGTGCGTTCAACAGAGGATATCTTATTACTTATAGCATAGGAAAACTGATTCCCTAAATTGGGCAGCAGCACATCATTAAAGTAACTTTTCGCCCATTGAGCTTCGGGTTTCATTTCAGGGATGGTAGCAATTTCTTTCCTACAGGAGTAGATGCCGATTGAAAGCATAAAGATTGCCACAATAGCAATGTACGGGTTTTTGATTTTCATTGGGTTTAAGTTTTAATTGTTAATAATTGTTTGATTTTTTACGGTTTGTTTAATAGTCTCGATTCTTTCTGAAGGAACCTTGACAGGCATTGTTAGTATTACCTTGCGCCAATAAGCGGCATGCTTGTATTGCTTGTTCTTAATATAAAAATTATAGAGGGCTTCCTTTTGCACAAACCTGTTAGGAACTATATAAACGGATTGGAGAAGTGCGTTTTCGGCTTGTCTGTCCATACCCATTTCCTGATACAGCAATCCAACTTTTAATAGAGTAGAATTATCGGTGTATTGCTTTAATATTTTCTGGAAAAGCAATAGCTTTCGTTTCTGCATATTCGTGCCAGAGAGAGCCTCACTGTACGGCTTCAAAAAACCGATATCATTCCCTAGGACAGGGTACAGTTCTTTAAAAATGCTTATACCCTCGGTGACATATCCAGTTCCCACGAGCAACTTAGCTTGTTCCAATTTCTGATAATTGCCAATATTCCTTATTACATTAAAGTAAACAACCAATGCAAGCACTATAGGGATAGCTGTTAAGGCACAGAGTCTAATCTGGGGTCTCAATCCTTTTACTCTGTCGTAAAGAATCATATAGGCAAGCATACACAGCAGAAATATTTGAAATGGCTTGCGTTCAAATACGTGGGTAAACAATGCTGCAATACTAATCACAAGGGCTATTGCAACGAGCAGCTTAAGAAATGGGTCATTAGCATTGTTTTTTAGGCGGGTGCGGATGAGTACAATTAGTAATAAGAGAGATATGAGAAGGCAAAGCCCGCCAATGATTCCCATTTCAACTACAAACTGCCAGTAATCATTAAATGCATAAAAAGTGTTATCCGCTAAAAGAAACTCCTTTTGGGTGTAGTCTCCCAATTTAAAGAATAATGCCTGATGCAGGTTATATTCTTTTTGAAATGCTCCCCAGCCTATCCCAGTAAAAGGATTTTCAAGAAACATCTTGAATGAAATCTTATAGATGAGCAACCTTCCCAAGCTAGAATCGCTTTCAACATATACTGAAAGAAATACAATAATGCCGATAACCGCAAGAATGGAAAGCACCATTGTCCTTTTACTGATTCGAACCTTTTGATAGTTAAATAGCAGAAATAAAATACCAACTATTGCCCCAACAGCAAATGAACGGTTTAGCATCAATAACGAAAACATAAGGATTAAGCTTAAGCAAGTGATGCTCAATAAAAAAGAATACCGTGTTAAATGATCTGTAAACAAGTTAATTTATTTTGAAGGATTTAACAGGGTCGAGATAGAACATTTTCATCCACCCTAACTGCTCTTTATTGTTATAGTTTTTGATGATTGGAAAGATGGAAAATATTGAGAAATGTAGATGTGGAGGCGAGCCTATTGCATTTCCAGAATTACCAACCAAGCCTACTCTTTGTCCTTTTTTGATGAAAGAAAATGATGATTTTTCCTGCTTGTTCAAATGGGCAAAATAATAAGTTCGTAGTTTTGTGTCGATGACGTACAAATAGTTACCTCCATTTTCGCTGTAACCAGCAGATAGAATGAAGCCATTAATAGGGCTCACTATTTGGGTTTTACGGAGAGCGAAAATATCTATGCCTTTGTGAACCTTAGATTTACCCCAGGGAGAATGCCAATAACTTTTGCTGTCCCAATTGTTTTCATTTGCACCCATAACAGGAATCAACAGTTCATTTTTTTCTCCAAGGAGATTTACATAGGTAATCCCTAAAATAATCGTCGCTGCAATTGCAATCGCCGAAAACCTAAATATTCCTTTTATATTTTGAAAAAGAAATATTCTTTTAAACTTAGAGGGCATTAATTATGTAATTGAACTTACATCTAAAATAGAAATAATTCAGCATTAATCTTTAACTTGTAATGAGACTTTTATCTCTATTTTAATGTTAAATTTATGATGCTGGCTAAGTATCATTTATTGGACACCTAAGAGCAATTTTAATTCATCAAGGTTTTGTTAAACCCAATAAACAGCTTAAACAAATTTTCGTAAACAGTAAAAGGAAGTGTTTCAGGTTTATCGAAAACATCGTGATAAGCCGTAATTCCACCTTGTGTGTATAAGAAAAATGCAGGCACTCCTTTTTCAGTAAAAAAATAATGGTCGCTGTTTGCAGCTTTCCCTCTGGGATTGATTTTAACTAAGAATTTACCTTCATCGTTAACTTTATTTAACGCTGCAAATTCTTTAGGATATTGCGTTGCATTCACAACTGTTGCTCCATTTTCTCCAGTTCCGACCATATCTACATTTATCAAAAACCTTATTTTATCCAAAGAGATGAGTGGGTTTTCAGTAAAATATTTCGAGCCTAAAATTCCTGCTTCTTCTCCAGCAAAGCAGATAAAAGCTATGGTGTATTTCTGCGGGTGGGTTGCATAATATTTTGCTAAACTTAATAAAAATGAAACCCCGCTACCATTGTCGTTTGCACCAGGAAAATAAGTGTCTTTTCCCATTCCGCCTAAATGGTCGTAATGAGCAGTAATTAGAATAACAGAATCTGGTTTTGTTGTCCCTTTAACAACAGCGCAAATATTTGATGCACTAAAATCTGGAATAAATTGATTTTCAATATTAACTGCTAAAGATTTAGGCTGTTCGTTGAGCGATGTTTTTTTAACGAAAATCTCCGTATAATCATTTACTTTTTGAGCAACAGACCAAGTTAATTTATCTTGTAAAACAACTACAATTCTATTTTTTGCATCTAAGAAAGTAACACTATCTTTTTGTTCGAGATTCGATTTTGCAATAACACCAATGCTTGCTTGGCCAACAATAAAGTCTTTACCTGGAGTTAATTTTTTGCCATTGATGTTCAAGGCCATCTCTCCAGGAAAAGTATTTACAGAATACCTAAAGCGTTGTTTATAATCTTTTCCATCCATCGGCTGTAAGCCAAAAGATTTAAACTGAGCTTGTATAAAACCAGCTACTTTGCTCATTCCATTTTTGGTATAACCTCTTCCCCAAAACTCTTTCGAAGTAAGCGTGTTTAAAGTTTTTTGGGCATACTTTAAATCTTGTGAAAATCCCATCAAACTTGATAATAAGATTGAGATGGTTAAGAGTTTTCGCATAAGAAATGTTTTGGACAAGCAATATAATAAATGCTAAATAAGAAAGCCGCAGATTCGCAGAATATCTAATGATGAATCTGCGAATTCACGGCTAAAAATCTAGCTTGCATTCTAGTAAACGTTAAAAATTTTTTTGAGTTTTCTTTTTCTTCCTGCCAAGCCAAATAATCACGCCTGTTACCGGCATACTTGCAGCAATTAAGCTCGCTACAAAAGCCATTATTTTTCCAGGTAAACCTAATACTGACCCCACATGGATATCATAATTCATTCTAGAAATTTTATCAGACATGCTTGTATTTGAAAATTTACCATACATATGTTTTACTTCTATTTCCTTTAAGCTATGTTGGTCGAAGTATCTGTAATCTGCTTTCCAATAGGTTGTAGGGTCTGGGTTTTTGGCAATTTCAACTGATGCTTTTTTATTTTCGGGAATGTGAACATCATAGCTGCCCTTAAATGTTGGGTCTTCTTTTACAAATTTTGCCCAAAGTACATCAGCCGCTGCATCATTTACACTTAATTTGACTGTTCTCGTAGTGTCAGAAAATGTTTCCTCAAAAACAGTCATTGATTTTCCACCAGAACTTACCCAATAAACAGATTTTGCAAACCATTGAAAACCCATAACCATTCCTGATAAGGCAATAAAAATGACGATGAAAGTCATATAGAAGCCTAAAACGTTATGTAAATCGTAATTTAACCTGCGCCATTTTGATTTTAACTTTACACTGAAACGTTGCTTTCTGGCAGCCTTGCTTTTTGGCCACCATAATATTAATCCAGAAATTAAAAGGAAAACAAAAATCATTGTGGCGGTTGTTAAAATTGGCTGACCAATCTCAGGCGGTAACCACAAATAGTAATGTCCGTTAATTACAATCCTGAAGAAATCTTCGCTCATGTCCTTAACCTTTAAAACTTCGCCAGTATACTGATTTACAAAAACGATGAAATAATAGGCCGGGTCTTCAGCATAATAAACAACTTGTGTCGTTCTTCCTGGCTGATAATTAACGCTGTGGGCATGCTTATTAGGAAGTGCCTTATCTGCAAATTGCTTTAATCTAGTTGGGGGTAATATTGGCTTGTTCTGAACTTCAGTAAAACGATAGGATTGTGTTGCATTTTCAATCTCTACTTCAAAAGCGAGAATGCAGCCTGTTATACCTAGGAAAAACACAAATAGCCCTGAAATTAATCCGAGCCATAAGTGTATTTTGCCGATCCAATATTTAAACCTATTGGTCTTTTTTTTCGTTGGCATAAAATGATGTTAAAATTTATAGCCGATGCTTAAACGATAATTTCTTGGAGCTTCTGCTTGCCATGAATAAGCAGCTTGTGTGTAATCTGGAGCATTCCAATAATCTGTGTAATAAGCGCCAGAGAATAAATACTTGTCTAAAATGTTAAATGCATTTGCAGTAACTTTTATGGCTTTGTTTTCCCAGAATAAACCTCCATCTAATTTGAAATAGTTTGGCAAGTTTTTATTGGCGTTAGAGCCATCATAAGTTCCAGTTGCTCTACCAGCTAGGTAAGTAAAGCCTCCAGAGATACCAGTTCCTTTTAAAAGGCCATTTTGCAAAGTATAAGTTAACCAAGCATTAGACGTGTGTTTAGCAAAACCCGGAACGATTTCTCCAACAACAATGCTTGTAACACCTTCGGCAACTTTAGTTACTTTGCCATCGGTATAGGCGTAATTGGCAATTAATCTTAAGCCCGCAGTAATTTCACCTCTTAAATCAAATTCAATTCCTTGCGCTCTTTTTTCCCCAACAACGATGCTAAAAGTTTCGCCGGCTTTATTTTTTGGATCGCCAGTTAACTCGTTTTGCTTAAGTATCCTGTAGGCAGACAGTGTGGTATTCCATTTACCCTCAAACCAATCTTTCTTAATACCAATCTCATGGTTTGTCCCAGTAATTGGATCTGGAGTTCCGCCACTTCGCAATAATCCACTTTGTGGTGTAAAGGCTTCATCGTAAACAGCATATATAGCTGTGTTTTTATCGAGAGAAACACTTAAGCCAATTCTGGGTGTAAAGTGTTTTGCTTTG
>SEDG01000668.1 GCA_004295885.1 Pedobacter sp.
TTAGTGATTTTCTCTGGACATTATGACCACATGGGGATTGTAAAAGCAAAAGACGGCGACAGTATCATGAACGGTGCAGACGACGATGCTTCTGGAACTTCGGCAATGATTGCACTAGCTAAATATTACAAAAAACTAAATAACAATGAGCGTACGTTAATCTTTGTTGCTTTTACAGCTGAAGAAATTGGTGGCTTCGGTGCTCGCTATTTCTCACAACAATTGAATCCTGATGATGTAGTTGCCATGTTTAACATAGAAATGATTGGAAAGGACAGTAAGTTTGGTAAAAACACAGCCTTTATTACTGGTTATGATAAATCAGATTTCGGGCAGATTTTGCAGAAAAACTTAGCTGGAACTGAGTTTACCTTCCACCCAGACCCTTACATTAAAGAGAATTTATTTTACAGAAGTGACAATGCAACCTTAGCTGCTTTAGGCGTTCCTGCTCATACTATTAGTACAGATAAAATTGATGTAGACCCTTATTATCACCAGCTAACTGATGAGTATAAAACACTGGATGTAGAAAATATTTTATCAACTATCAAAGCTATTGCAAAAAGTGCGGTTAGCATTGTAAAAGGAATCGATACGCCAACCCGTATCCCAAAACTAGGACAACGTTAATAGGATAAGACAAAAATAAGTAGTCAAGGGGAAAATAGAAGGCATTAGACAGTTATTAATTGAAAACTGTTAACTGAATTTCAGTTCCATAATAAAATCATCCATAACGAATCCGTTGCCAATATCTATGGTAACGGATTCTTTTATTTTAAACCCATTTTTAAGGTAAAAATCTTTGGCTCTGTTGTTCTTGTTTACGTTCAACTCGAGCGATTTTCCGCCATTGCGTTTAGCTAGATTAACTACTTCATTCATTAATATTTTACCAACGCCTTTGCCATGCATTTCTGGTAAAACATAGATTTTGTGAAGTTTATATACACTATTTACACTATCTGTAATAGAATAGCAGGCAAAACCTACATTTTTATCTTCCTCAGAAGCCATCAAAAAAATATAACCTTTTTCTAATTGAGCTAGTAATTCTCCTTGGTTATACATTAAATCTAACATGTAGCGCAGTTGCTCATCGCTGATGTATTCGCTGTAGGTTTTTGGCCAAATTCTTTCAGCTAAATCTGCGACAATTGGCATATCTTCTGCCTTCGCTCTTCTTAAAAGTATCATAACAATTCTGTCAAAAACAAATATTCGGTAATAAATTCAAAACTCACAAATCCATCTTTTATTACTTCAAAAGTTCCTTCATCAATCGGTTTTAAATTACTGGTTTCGAAATACGAGATGATGTCTATTTTAAAAATGTTCCCAGCAGGTTTCCAAACACTGAAACCAGGTTTTACAGGATAACTCTTTTGAGTTTCTGTAAATAAAACAATGTCTATCTCTGCAATTAAATGCGCTAAATCATCAAATTTATTTTCTTTGCTGATGATGTTTACTGCTGGATATTGCTCTGCCACCAAATATTTAACAACCGCTTGTAAGCTTTCTGTTGGCGAGAGAATCCACTTTGTGTTTTCTTGGAGGTGAGCGCTTTCTTCGTTTCCAATAACTACATCAACCTTTAAACCTAGCGAGATTGCTTTTTCGTATTCGCTACTTGC
>SEDG01000669.1 GCA_004295885.1 Pedobacter sp.
GGGCAGCCAGCTGTTATACACCGTTTTACCATCTCTCATTTCTTTCACGAAGCATTTCATGCATTTACACATGCAGATAAGGGCTTGCTTTATCTTTTAAAAGAGTTAGCGATTAGACCAGGAATTGTAGCTAAAGAATATATAGCGGGGAAGAGAAAAAAGTATTACAATCCGTTTACGTTTTTTCTGTTGCTTGCAGCACTCTTTGTCTTATCAAGTAATTGGAAAAACAAATCAGTTGACCATAATATGTCTATCCCAGATGGGATTTCAAAAATTGAGAATCCTATTCAAAAGGCAAAAGCGATGGAAACTTATCATCGGGTGGGTGTCACAAGGGATTTTTTCGACAAAAGCGCAAATATAGTGGCAATGATTGCTGTTCCGTTTTTTGCATTTTATTTCTGGCTCATTTATTATCGAAAACGCTATAATTATTCTGAACATCTAGTTGCAAATTTGATGTTTATAAGCTTTGCAAACCTAGCATTTACGTTATTAGTGTTCCCTCTACAAATACTACTGAAGGGCACGCCATGGATTCCATTTATCCCAGTACTTGGCTTACTATTTCAACTGATTTATTTCAGTATTGCTTATAGAGGATTTGTGCAATTAAAAGGATTTTGGCCTATGTTTAAGGTGGTAGTTGGAACTTTAATTGGTTTAATGTTGTGGATTTTTTTAACACAAATACTTAGTGCAATATATATTTATCAAAATTGGCAATTTATGGAGTACTTTAAACACATGGGTGGCCGATAAATAGAAAACCCCACACAAGGGCGGGGTTAAGAAATCAGTAAACAAGATTTTTACCAAACATAGGTTCCTGCTGCACCTGCAGGCAATGTTGTGGTTACAATTTTTCCATTATCCTTAATGTTAAACGTTTGGTCGGTTGAGCTTGTATTCATTACAATTAGCGCTTTTTTGCCATCTGGTGTTTTGAACGCCACATTAGATAAAGTGCTGTTTAAGGTAGAGCCAATTCGCATAGAGCCCGGTCTTACAAATTTAGAAGCGTGGGCAATTACATAATAAGCTACGTTTCTACTCACTGCTGGAGCAATGGTTATTGCGCCCAAACAAGTGGTACAGCCACCGTCTGGTGTATGTGGATTGTAATTTGCATCTGCTGCTAAATTCCATTCTAAAACATTTCTACTCCAGTTACGTGTTGCGCCGACAATTAACGTAGAAACGTGCCATTTTAAATCTTCGGCAAAGTTTCCTGGTCCGCCAACCCATTGTTCTGTGAAGTATACGTTTTTGTTCGGATAAGCATTATGAACAGTTGATAAGGCAGAAATATTGCCGCCATACAAATGAAAAGCAGAGCCATCTACATATTGATTGGTGGCTGGGTCGGCTAAAATTGTCATTGGATATTCTGGCTTGTCTGCATTGTGGTCGTACACAATAATTTTGGTGCTCAACCCTGCTACTTGAAATGCTGGGCCCAATGCTGATTTAATAAATAGAGCTTGGTCTGGCGCCTCCATATACATACTTGGGGTATTGCCAGGGTGCAAAGGCTCATTTTGAATGGTAATGGCATCTATAGTAATGCCTTGTGCTTTCATTGCCTGAATGTATTTCACAAAATACTTAGCATAAGCTTGATAATATTCTGG
>SEDG01000670.1 GCA_004295885.1 Pedobacter sp.
ATCATCGGTGCATTGGCTATCTTGTTAAATATACCAGGTCGAGAAGTTGTAAATTCATACCTCTATGGCATGGGTATCATGTTTTTAATAACGCCAACAGGTTCCATATTTCCAGCGCTCACTATGGTTAATGTCAGTTACAAAGCTTGGATGAAATTTATTGTTCCATTTGTAATTGGATTACTTGTTTTAGGTGCCGTATTTTTAACCATAGGAATTAACTTCAAATAGCCTGATTTGGATACGGAAATGAACGGTTCGGTGCATTATGGCAGAATCAGTCCCGCCAACCGCTATAGCCCGTATGAAAAATGAGGGGCTGCCGCTTTTGTCGGGTTTAGAGACAAAGTTTGGTGCTAGAGACCCAAACCCTGTCCAAACCACACCGCTAGAAAGTCCGTTTTACACCCCCATTAAATCTTATTTAAGGCGTAAATTTATAATATGGAAAATCAAGATTTTACAACGGCAATATTAGTAGCTCAAACACCAGAAGTAGCTTATAAAGCCGTTAACAATGTTCGTGGCTGGTGGTCGGAGGAAATTGAGGGCGATACAGATAAATTAAACGCTGAGTTTAATTATCATTATGAAGATGTTCATCGTTGTAAAATGCACATTATCGAAATGGTTCCTAATGAGAAAGTGGTTTGGTTTGTTAAGGAAAACTATTTCAAATTTACAGAAGACGCAACAGAATGGACAGGCACCAAAATAATTTTTGATATCTCAACGGCAGATGGCAAAACCGAAGTTCGCATGACACACCAAGGTTTGGTTGCTGAGTACGAATGTTTCGAGATTTGCCGAGATTCTTGGACAAACTACATTCAAAATAGTTTATGTGGCCTAATTGAAACTGGAAAGGGCAAACCAAACGGAAAAGGCAAACCACAAACCGAAAACGAAAAGAAGCTGACTTCTTAAGGTATGCTTAAGATTTAATTTAATTTCTTGGAGATATATTTATCTTTAAATTAAATATGAAAATAATTTATCTCCTGCTAATTGCAATATTACTAACCAGCTGTTTAAAACGGAATGAAAAAGCCGTTAATCAGCCTTGTAGTGGAAACTGCATTACTGTTAACGTTAGAGTTGGAACCGATTTAAATTCTGTGACGCCAGTTTCAAACGCCAATGTAGAATTGGGATGGAATAGACCCGCTACACCGATTGGAGACGCAGGCAGATTAATTGCAAAGGGCACAACAGCATCTGATGGAAAAATTAGCTTTTCTTTTAAAGCACAAGAAAAAGAATTAAAAGATGGCCAATTTTATATTTCAGTTAAAAAAGGAACTGAATATTTCGAGTATCACGACGGCTTTTATGGCGTAAAGAAAGCTGATAGCACGTTGAATTTAGAGGCGCATATCCCTAGTAAGGCAAATATCAAGATTTTATTTAAGGACTTTAATCCTAAAATTTCTACAGATTATTTTTCTTGCTCGCCCTCGTATAAAACAAATAACTACACTTTAATGGGATTATGGCTATACAAAGCTAACGGCCAAGGTACAAATCCTTGGTTTTCTCTTAGCGATGGAGCGTTTACTTCCTTAGAATTATCTGGCGTAACAGCAGGTAATGAATATACATATTTCTCTATCCTCAAAAAGATAAACGGGAC
>SEDG01000671.1 GCA_004295885.1 Pedobacter sp.
ATGAAGCGCAAGGGTGCTCAAATTGCAAACCTAACTATTGGCGATTTTGATTCATCCATTTTCCCAATACCAAAACCATTGGAAGAGGCGATTGTGAAAGCTTATCGCGAAGGCCATACCAATTATCCTCCGGCAGATGGGATTTTACCTTTACGTGAAACAGTAGTCGAAATTTTAAAAGACCGTTATGAATTGGATTATAGTTTAAACGAAATTTTAATAGCTGGTGGTTCTCGTCCGTTAATTTATGCTACTTATTTAGCATTGATAGATCCAGGAGATACGGTCATTTATCCAGCCCCATCTTGGAACAATAATCACTATTGCCATCTTTCTGCCGCTAAAGGAATCGCCATTGAAACTAGAGTTGAAAACAATTTTATGCCAACTGCAGCTCAGCTAAAACCACATTTAAAGGGTGCAACTTTACTGGCTTTGTGTTCGCCATTAAATCCAACGGGAACCATGTTTACCCAACAACAGCTGGAAGAAATTTGCGATATCGTAATAGAAGAGAATAAATCACGCAATGCGGATGAAAAGCCTTTGTACATTATGTACGACCAGATTTATTCGTTGTTAACTTTTGATAAAGAACATGTAAATCCAGTAAGTTTACGTCCAGAACTAAAAGATTATACCATTTACATTGATGGTATTTCTAAATGTTTAGCGGCCACAGGAGTCCGTGTGGGCTGGGCATTCGGACCAGAAAATGTGATTGGCAAAATGAAATCTTTGTTAGGTCATATTGGCGCTTGGGCACCTAAAGCAGAACAAGTTGCTGTAGCAGATTATTTCAAAAACAAAACATTGGTTGATGAATTTTTAAGCAGTTTTAAAGCACAAGTTCAAGCTAGTTTAGATGAATTGCACAATGGATTTCAACAATTAAAAAGCGAAGGTTTCGCTGTTGATTCAGTTATCCCGATGGGTGCAATTTACTTGACTTTAAATATCGATTATATTGGTAAAACTACACCAAATGGCGATTTGCTAAAAAACAGTGCTGATGTAAACTTCTACTTAATTAAGGAAGCGCAAACAGCAATTGTTCCATTCTCTGCTTTCGGTAATGATGAAAATATGCCTTGGTTTAGGGCCTCAATAGGCGGCTGTTCGCTACAGGATATTAAAGATATGTTACCTAGAATTGCAACGGCATTAAGCAAGTTGAAATAATATAAAACCTCGTAGGTTTTCGAAATCTACGAGGTTAATCTTGACTTAGAACAAAAGACTGGTGACTCCCGCCTCCCAACTTACAACTCCCAACTCAATCCTCCCTACTTCCATCATCGGCCATTCTCACCATTTTTGGTTCAAACTTAGCAATTATATCCACTAAGTCAGTTTGGGCGGCCATTACTTGGTTAATGTCTTTATAAGCCATCGGCGCTTCATCTAAGCCCGCACCAATTAAGGTTACATTGTGGTCTTTTAAAATTGCTTTCATATCAGATTTGGTTATAGATTGAATTGCTTTTGTACGGCTCATTAATCGCCCTGCGCCATGAGAAGCAGAATTAATTGAACTGGTTTCGCCTTTTCCTCTAACCAAAAATCCTGGAGCTGTCATACTTCCTGGAATAATTCCCATCACGCCTTTTCCAGCTGGAGTAGCAAATCTCCTTGGCTATCTTGGTGTAATGACCAGCTATAGTTGCTCCAAATCCACGAGAACCAGAGTGAGTTAACAAAGCCACGTAACGTCCTTTGTCGATGTTCAAAACTTCATCTCGCTCTGCGAATTCTATAATTCCCCATTCCACAAAGTGATTTCCACCACCTGACGTGCCTAATTGGGCCCAAGCTTTTCCATGTAAGTTTTTTAAGAAAGGAGTGGAGTTAAAATCTTCACTATCTAAAACTTCATGGTCCGCTCTCTCATCTCCTTTAAAGTTCTGACCAGCACCAAATTTGGTGTGAGCTATCAATTCGCGTTTATACATTGCATCCTTACCGAAGTAGTGTTTCTCTGGAATATCGAAAATACTGAGCGCCATTCTACAACCTATATCAACACCCACACCGTAAGGAATTATTGCATTACGAGTTGCTAAAACCCCACCAATTGGTAAACCATAGCCTTGGTGAGCATCAGGCATTAAAGCACCAGCTTCAGTAACTGGTAGTTTCATTGCAATATTCATTTGGTCTTTTGCACCATCTTCTATATAGTTTTCTCCAAAAACGGTATATACTTT
>SEDG01000672.1 GCA_004295885.1 Pedobacter sp.
AAAACCTACTGAACTTTAATTAGCGATACATCGTCAACTTTGCAAAAAGCATTCGCTTTTCCATCCGCAGAAAAACCAATTTCAACTTTACCACTTTTTACTACAACGTTTTTAATAGAGATGGTTTGCCAGTTTGCATTTTCTTCTTTAACAAGATAACTGAAATTTTTTCCGCCACTTAGAGCATACATTTCGAGCTTATTGAAACCGACATTATTTTTAATTTTAGCGGTTAAAGTATAAATTCCATCTAGTAATTTTACATATGGCGAGGAGGCGATGATTTGAAATACCTTGCGTTTAAAGTTTACTTTATCGTTGATATATAGACTTTTTTCGCCAACTACTAATTTCCTATCGGCTTCTGTATTAAAGTAATTTAAATCTGGCGAGTTAGCGCTATCTAAACTAATTTTATTCCCTTCAATGATTTGTGTAGCCCAACCAGTTAATTGAGTTTGTACAGGTTTAACAACACTTGGGATACGTTTTCTATCGGCTTCAAAACTTCCGTTTCTAACATAATCATTGTCTTTGGCCACATTCCATTTTCCTGTTTTAGCATCTAAATTCCAGGAATTAAGTGAATTGAAATAAGGTGTTTTTCCATCAAATGAAAGTGGAAACCATTGATTGTAACCTAAACCGTTACCTGCAAAATCTGCCCAACGGTCGCCACAATAAATAACAGTTTCTTGTTGGCTACCTTTTACGTTTACAAAAAATCCAGTTTGTGTTACGTGGGCGTAATCTGCCTCAGTGCCTTTCATCACTAACATTTTGTTTGTTGGTGTGTAGGGACCTCTGATGTTATCAGATACAAGATAGTAGGCAAGTGAACCATCCCAGCCATAAATGTTGGATGCAAACATGTAATACTTGCCGTTATATTTAAACATACAATTGCCTTCACGACTTTCTCCTTTGAATATTTGGGTACAATCCAACAAATTCACCATTCCATCCTTAACACCAATTTTCGAAACATAGATTTTATTTCGGCCTTTGCCATAAGAATAAACGAGGTAAGATTTTCCAGTATCTTCATCTGTAAAGACAGTTTGGTCGCCAGTATTTGTTGTGCCAATCATATCCAGCATACTAATTTCTTGGTGCCAAGTAAATTCGCCAGCTGGCGTATCAGAAACAGTTATCAAAACTTTTCCACCATGCTGAACAAACATGGCATACTTTTTCAATTGTTTAATGTAAGCAACACCTAAACGCCCAACCCAAGTTCTACCAGTCTTGTTAGTTTCGGCTTTTGTTAAAACATCATTTTCAAAAGTCCAGTTCACTAAATCTGTAGAAGTATAACAGGTAACAGCTTCGAATGTGGATCTTGGTTGTGTAACGGACGGGTCTATTCGATATTTATCTGCCTCTGCATAGTTAACGCCATACCAGTAATATTTTTTAATACCAGTCTTTGGGTCACTGAATTTAAATATCCCGCCACCTTGACTATATATAGGTTTGTCATCTTCAGTTTTCCAAAACACATCGTTTTTGATGTTGTTGGTTTGAGCATTGCTAATTGCACTAATCAATAAGAGAATTGAAACAATTACCAAATATTTTTTTAACCTTTTCATATCATTTAGTATTATGATCCCAAAA
>SEDG01000673.1 GCA_004295885.1 Pedobacter sp.
ATATCCTTAAGGTGATGCAGAGCGATGGCTGCACTTGGCCAATTTGTAAAAACACTACCACCGTGAATTTTAACCAAGTGATGCATTTTGTCTATCAAAGCTTTATCTCCACATAAAATAGCGCCGCCTGGAGCACCTAAATATTTATACAAACACATGTAAACGGTATCAAAGTATGAGGAATATTCTTTCACCGTTGAATTAGTAAAAGCTGTTGCTATGTGCAATCTTGCTCCGTCCAAATGCATTTTAAATCCTTTTGCTTTACAATAGGCCGAAATCTTTTTAATTTCTTCTAAAGGAAATGCTTGGTTATCGCACCTCCTTACAGGTGTTTCTATTGAGATTGCACCTACGCCGCCAACAAAAACTTCCCCTTCTTGATGGTATTTTACTGACCGTTTTAGTTCTTCTACTGTAAAATGAGCTTTGCCTTGAGCCAAAGGAATCAATCGTTTATTAAATAAAGTTTGTGCCGCATCTCCTTCGTCTCTGTAAACGTGACTAGTCTCTTGTACAAATGCCTTAGTATTATCTCCACACAAATAGCTAATAGCCAGTTGATTAGCTAATGTTCCAGAAGGCATAAAAATCGCTGCTTCCTTTCCTGTCATTTCTTTAAACTTGTTTAACAGCTTTTCTATATCGCCACCTTCTGCATAACTATCTCGTTCTATCGGCTTTGCCGCATTAATTTCTTGTAGCTTATTGATAAAGTCTTCTGGTCTGTAGAAAATGCCATCATTAATAAAATAAACGGCTTCGCTATCTTTTGATACCCGCTGCTTTTCTGTAGCAAAAGTGTTCAATGGCACAGCCGAAGCAATAAGTGGCAAGGCCGATAGTGAAGAGAGCTTTAAGAAATCACGGCGTTTATAGGCAGACATATTTTGTTATTAAGGGTTGTTACAGGATTTAATAAAAGTGGCTTTTTCTTTTCTGAAATCAAAACGGGAAGCTGCCTTTCCTGTAAAAAACTGTCTGTTGTAACCTAAACCCGATTGCAGCGAGCACGAAGTAAAGCGGAAAGCGGGACTTGCTTTGATAATAGCTTCAAACTATGCTTTTCCAATGATTTTTTTGATGCCTGTTGGTCGAAAAATTACAGGCGTTCGTCGAGAGTTACACGATGTAGGTATAATACGGCGATTTACGTTGCAACCTTTTGTACTTGATGTCGTCTTATATACGAAACCAGCCAGAAAGATGGCGGTGAAAACAAAAAGATTTAAAAATATTTAAAATATAAAAAATTATGAAAACTTCTATCAAAACATTAATCGCATTATCATTAACAGGTTTAGTATTAACAAGTTCAGCTTTTGTAACCAAAGCGGCCGATGGTCAGAAACAAACAGTTTTAGCTGATGTTAAAAAAGTAAATAAAATTAACGTATCTGGAAACGTAGAATTGATTTTAGTTCAAAGCGCAGATGAAAACGTGAAAGTTTACAACAACTATTACGCAAGTAATGCTTTGGTTCAACAAAAAAATGGAGAATTACGTATCAGTTCTTTCAACAAAGAAACATTAACGGTTATTGTTTATGTAACTAACTTAAGCGCTATCACTGCTTCAGAAAATGCAACGGTTAGAACTTTCGGAAAATTTAACCTTTT
>SEDG01000674.1 GCA_004295885.1 Pedobacter sp.
ATTTAGTTAAGTCTGTATAATACCAACATTAAAAGCTTTTTTTATAGGCGATTGATTTGCAGCCTCAATTCCCATAGAAATTACTTTACGAGTTTCCAGTGGATCGATAACCCCATCTACCCATAAACGCGAAGCAGCATAAAATGGTGTGGTTTGACTATCATATTTATCTGTAATATTTTTAAGGAGCGCAGTTTCTTTTTCTGGTGTAATCGTTTCTCCTTTTGCTTTTAACGATGCTTCTTCCATCTGCAAAATTACTTTAGCCGCTTGCGCACCACCCATAACTGCAATTTTTGCACTTGGCCAAGCGTAAATTAGGCGAGGGTCGTAAGCTTTACCACACATGGCGTAATTACCTGCACCGTAAGAATTGCCAATTACAATGGTAAATTTAGGTACCACAGAATTAGCCACAGCATTTACCATTTTCGCACCATCCTTAATAATACCACCTTGCTCCGACCGGCTACCGACCATAAAACCAGTAACATCTTGTAAAAAAACCAACGGGATTTTCTTTTGGTTACAATTCATGATAAAACGACTTGCCTTGTCTGCACTGTCTGAATAGATTACGCCTCCAAATTGCATTTCTCCTTTTTTAGATTTTACTACTTTACGTTGGTTAGCCACAATACCAACTGCCCATCCATCAATACGAGCTAAGCCACAAATAATGCTTTGTCCGAATAAAGCTTTATATTCTTCAAACTCAGAATCGTCAACCAAACGAAGAATGATTTCACGCATATCATACGGTTTCTCTCTATTTTCTGGCAAGATGCCATAAATTTCTTCTTCATTTAATTTGGGCATGGCCGATTTAATCCTATCAAAACCTGCATTTTCTGGTTTACCAAGCATGCTCATTATCTTACGAATGCTATCTAAACAAGCCTTATCATTTGGATGTTTGTAATCGGTAACACCTGATATTTCGCAATGGGTAGTTGCACCACCTAACGTTTCATTGTCAACTTCTTCGCCAATGGCAGATTTAACTAAATAAGACCCAGCTAAAAAAACCGAACCTGTACCTTCAACTATCATGGCTTCATCGCTCATGATTGGCAGATAAGCGCCACCCGCAACACAAGAACCCATAATGGCAGAAATTTGCACAATGCCATCAGCACTCATCATGGCATTGTTCCTAAACATCCTACCGAAATGCTCCTTATCAGGAAAAATCTCATCCTGCATGGGCAAATAAACGCCAGCACTATCTACTAAGTAAATAACTGGCAATCGATTTTCCATTGCTATTTCTTGTGCTCGTAAGTTTTTCTTAGCCGTCATCGGGAACCAAGCACCAGCTTTTACAGTAGCGTCATTGGCAACTATTAAACACTGTCTGCCAGAAACGTAGCCAATTCCAGTAACCACCCCCGCACTTGGGCAGCCACCTTGTTCTGCATACATGCCATCGGCCGCAAAAGCGCCCAATTCTAAAAATTCTGTACCGTCGTCAGTTAAATAGGCAATTCGTTCTCTTGCTAACAGCTTGCCCTTTTCTTTTTGTTTGGATGCATTCTTTTCTCCCCCACCCTTAAATATCTTGCTCAACTTGGTTTTAAGGTCATAAACCAGCTGTTTGTTTATATCTTCGTTCTT
>SEDG01000675.1 GCA_004295885.1 Pedobacter sp.
GCGCAAATCAACGTAATTTCTAGAAAAGACATTGATGAATTGTATGAGCGCCATATTCTGCATTCTTTGGCTATTGCGAAATTTTGCAGCTTTAAAGCAGGAGAGAAGATATTAGATGTAGGTACCGGTGGTGGTTTCCCTGGCATTCCATTAGCAATTTTGTTCCCAGAAACGCAATTCCATTTGGTAGATTCGATAGGAAAAAAGATAAAAGTAGTATCCGAGGTTGCAGCAGCTTTAAGATTAAGGAACGTAAAAGCAAGTCATTTAAGAGCCGAACAAGTAACTGATAAATATAATTTTGTTGTCTCTAGAGCAGTTACTCGCTTAATAGATTTTTACCCTTGGATTAAAGGGAAATTTGCGAAAGAAAATAAAAATGCCATCCAAAATGGAATTTTATACTTAAAGGGAGGCGATTTAACTGAAGAAATTAAAGAATCAAAATTGAAAGCAGAGTTATATCCGCTTTCAGCTTATTTTGATGAAGAGTTTTTTGAAACTAAATATGTGGTTTATATACCGCAGTAGGTGGCCTAGTTTTCAAATTCTAATGTTCCTTTGATAATTTCCATGACACCATTTTTGGCTTTAGGTCCAAAACGTTTGATTGCTAATTCAATGGCAGTTGGTTTATCTTTTGGATAATATGTTATGCTTTCAGCGTTAAGGTTTTTAATTTTTCTTCCTTTTGGTTCAATTACTTTATTGTTTAAAACAATTATTCCACTATCAAGTACACCAAATTGATTAACTAAAACCGGCCCTCTAACAATTCTTGGAGCATTTGTCTTAGTTTTATAAGCAGCTGGCGGTGGCTCCACAGCTGGTGGACTTTTAATTTTTCTCTTAGCTGGCTTTACAATTGGCGGAGGAAATTTAACCTGATCTTGTTTAGGTGCAAGTATAGCCTGTTTAAAATATGCTAGCTCTTTACCTTGAATGATCACTGCTCCATTATCGGCCTTATTTCCATACTTTTTAATTGCTTCGCTAGGTTTTAAGAACATTAATCGATCAATATTCCTTATGCCATAAAACTTGTTGTTATCTCCGACAGGAATATCATTAATTAGAATATACCTTTTCTCCGTTATTACTATCCGCCCGGACTTCTGATCTAGTTCTGCCGTGGGAAAAAAAACTTGTTTCTCGTTTTTAACAATTGGTGGAGGGAATCTAACTTTATCTTGTCTCGGCGGCGGTGGCTCAACCGGCGGCGCTGATGGAAGAGTTACCACGGTAAAATACTTAATGTCAGCTCCAGTTATCTCTACGGCTCCATCTTTACCTTTTTCTCCATATTTTGCTAATGAGCCTTGTTTTGTGCGATATACGATACTGTGAGCATTATAAACACCATAAAATTTAGTTATATCTTCAACTGGCTTACCATTAATAACAATAAGTCTTGTTTCTGATAATATTGGTTTTCCTGTTTCCTTATCTTTTCTATACATTGGCGAGAACCTATCGTTACCGCTAGGTTTTACAACGGGTGGTGGAAACTTAACTTTATCCCTTTTTATAGTTTTTGCCTTTGGTGCAGTGTGTTGCTTTTCCTTCTGTTGCGGCACTTCTTGCTGTACAGGTGCTGTAGCTTTGCTTTTCTCCGG
>SEDG01000105.1 GCA_004295885.1 Pedobacter sp.
GCAGAAGCCAATAGAAAAAACAAAAGCAGGAAAAACATAATGTCGTTCAGCGCAGAGGTATGTACCTCTACGGCACCTTTTTTTCTTTTGCGTAAATTCATTATTTACCTGGTTCTTCTAATAAGTCTATAAACTCAATTGCATCTGTTTCCATTTTAAGTATGATTTTTTCAACCATCATGTTTAAAATGTGGTACAACACATAAGCAACTATACCAATAATTAGACCAGTTGCTGAAGTAATCATTTTAGTGTATAACCCACCAGAAATAGTTCCAATTTCAATTTCTCCTTTAATAGATACATCGTGGAAAATTGTAATTACCCCAATAATTGTACCCACGAAACCAAGCATTGGCGCAATACCAGCGATAATACCTAAAATACCTATGTTCTTTTCTAACTTAGCAACTTCTAGTTTTCCAGTGTTTTCAATAGCACCTTCAATATCCTTAATTGGTCTGCCTATTCTTTTTAAGCCTTTTTCTAACATTCTTGCCAAAGGCGATTTAGTATTTTTACATAAAGCAATTGCACTGTCTAACCTGCCATCATGTATGTTCTGCTTAATTTGAAACATTAAGTTCGATTCATCTTTTGATGATTTGCGAATGGTTAAATAACGTTCGATAAAAATAACCAAGCCTAAAAAGGCAAGTAAGGCTAAGGGAAGCATTACCCATCCACCCTTAAATAATAAATCTATAAAATGTAATTCTGGTTGAGTTGGTGCTGCAGTTGTTGCAACGGTATTTGCGGTATCTAAAACATTTTTTGCTGTGTCTCCAGCCGCCATTAACAATGTAATCATATTTATTTTTTGTGTGTTTTTGGTAAAACGGGTTGTATATAAATGCCTTCGTTATTTAATTTTTTTCTTAGGCTATCTCTAAGTATTGTAGCCTCTGATTCTTTTAAAAACGAACCAGCGCTAATATTTATCATTCTTTTCGAAAGTTTAATCTTTTTAGCTGGAACGCCATTCTTGGCAAGATTTGCAATAATTTTATCCGCTTTTTTGTCCGTCGCTACGGCACTTACTAAAATCTCAAAAACAGTTACCTTGCTGCTGTCAACAGCTGGTGTGTCAACAGCTAATTTAACCATTGCATTCGATTTAGCTAAACTATCAGCTGCTAATGAATCTGGTTTATTTGTTAACGAATCTATAGGAGAGACTGGTATATTTTTATCGTGTTTGCCTTCAAAGTTTTTAAGGTATTTATCAAAAAAGGGTGGATTTATAAAATAGGCAACAGCACCAGCAGCAATGATTACCAATAGTATAATTAACACTTTAATTAAAAACGGCATTCCCTTTTTAGGTTCTTCCTCTTCAATATACTCTTGCTCTACTATTTCGTCCTTGATAACTACTTTTGGCTCTTCTTTTTCTTCAACCTCAACAGTTTCGATTATAGGAGGTGTAATGAAGGTGTTTTCCAAATTCTCCTTAGGTCGATTTTCTACTCCAGCTATTTCTTCAAACGTTTCTTGCTCATCATGAAGCAATACATTTTCTTCTATTTCTTCTGTGGTTTCTTGTCCAGGATTTTCTTCTTCAAACTTGTTTTCTTCTTCAATTTCTTCTAAATACTCAGCTTCAACAGTTTCAGGAATTACAGGTTCATTTGCAGTCTTTTCTTCTTTCTGCGTAATTTCAGTTAGCATTGGAAGGCCATAAAACTCGTTTCCAAAATTAGTTTCTTGTTCTCCGACTAAAACCAATTCGTCATTAACATGTTTAAGTTTTCCAAATGAACCAAAGTTTGCTTCTTGTTTTTCTGCAAGCTGACTCTGAACCTGCTCCGCGAACTCGCCAATGTAATAATTGGCAGATTCTGTGGTAATGTTTCTTTTGCTACTTATATAGCTGGCTAACTCTTCCTCTTCTTTTATCTCTGTCGTAAATGCTATCGCATAAGTAGGAGGAACAAAAGCGTGTTTTTCCACATCATATTTACCAGGCGATTTTTTCTTATACAGCGTGCCCAAACCCACAATCCCGACGGTTTTGCGAGTTTGTAATAGCTCTGTTAGGTATAATAATATATCCATTCTGGTAAAAATAAATTATAATTCGGTATCAACCAATATTTAATTGCCTAAGGCCTAAAATGAATAGCTCAAGCCGCCAAAAATACTGAAACCATTTGTTCGGTAAAACAAGTATTTACTGTAATTGGTGTTAAGCAAATTTGTTGCTTTTGCAAATGCCGAAAACTTATTGTTGATTTTATAATCTGCACCAATACCTAAGTCTACAAAGCCTTTTACAGTTACAACGGTTTCTTTTGAATAATCTGGAACTGGAGGATATTGACCTAATATTTGAGGGTCTGAAACGTAAACTTTAGCATCGCTATCATCTTGAATTGCCACAATTGCATTGAAACTTAATTTCTTGTTATAAGTATATGAGAAATTAGAACCAATACGTAATTGAGGTTTATAATAGCTTTGTTTTTCTACGGCTGGTTTATAATCTTCGAGGTTTATTTTACCGGTCCATTTTAAATTATCGCTTACCTGAACAGAAATTTCTCCTTCCAAGCCTAATAATTTCATTGTTCCAAAATCATAAATCACATCGAACTTATTAAAGTTGGTAAAGTTGTTTACGAACAAAGGCATATCTGTAATCCTTTTGCTGTAAAACCTTGCTTTGTAACCAAAACCTGGACCACCAGTACCTTTAATACCTCCACTAATGCTCATTTTTTCAACTGTATTTTTAATGGCAATATTTGCATTTAAGAATGGATTCTCATCTGTAAAGTTTTTTAAGCTATTGCGATTAACATCACCTTTAACTTCTCCAAAGATTTGTAGAAAATCTGGAATTAAAGTAAAGTCTGCCGTAACTGCAGGGAAAATCCTTGTGCTAGAAAATTCACCGAACTCTTGAACGAAGTTAATTCCTGCAGTAATTTTCACGCCATTCGCTTGTAGTTTGATGTAAGGATTTAAGCGTAACAAATTATTTGAAACACTAGTATTTACATCTTTTGTACTGCCAATTTCGGCAGCAGCTGCCAAACCTAAATTAAATTTGCTAATTCTTTTGTTTAAATATCCTGTTAAGGTAATGGCGTTTTCCTTGGCAGAGAACTTATCATTTAACAAATAAGCATTAACCTTTGCTGCATAACTTAGGGCATTTTCATCTAAAGTTTTCCAGCCTGACTAAAATGTCTAAAAAATGCACCAGCTTGTAAACCTTCATCTTTTCCAGTGCCCACATAAGCTTCTGCTAAAACAGTTCCTAAAGAACCTACGCCGCCTTTTACATAGTTATTAATTAGCACTGCAGCACGTTCATCGGCTAATTGTTGTGCCTGCAATTTCTGAATATCAGAGTTTAACTCTAATTTCCTATCTGTTAAAGCGTAGTTGAATTTCGCTTTATAAGTTGCTACGTTATTCAAATCTGGACTTCTTCTTAACTTAACAGCATCAGCAAGAACAGGTTTATAGGGTCTTATTACTTCAATTTCTTCCGTAACAGTTTTTTCTGGTGGTTTAACATCTTGCGCCTTCGTTGCAAATGAACCAGCAGTAAGAACAAATAATGTAGTATATATAATTTTATGTAATCTCATCTTCAATGTCTAGTTAATTTTAGCTAATTTCTCTTTGGCAGTTGGCACAATGTCGTCCTTACCTTCATAATTGTCTATAATACTTAGTAGGGTGCTTTTAGCTTGTAACTTGTCTTTTAACGCTAAGTAATTGTCAGATAATAAGATGAACGATTTCGCTACCCAATAATCATAAGATGGCATATTGTTTATCAAATCGAAACAAGTTTTCTGAGAATTTTTATAATCGCCTTTGGCATATTGAATAGCTGCAATATTATATTTCGCTTCTGCAGCTGCCAAAGTTTTTGTCTTAGCTATTAC
This sequence comes from Pedobacter sp., assembly GCA_004295885.1. Lineage (GTDB taxonomy): Bacteria > Bacteroidota > Bacteroidia > Sphingobacteriales > Sphingobacteriaceae > Pedobacter. The sequence goes on from SEDG01000105.1 coordinate 3,906, forward strand.
ATTATTGAATGATTTAACAGCTTGAACAGTATCGGCTTTTACCAAATATGCCTTACCAATAAATAAATCTGAACTGTTCTTTTCTTCTTCAGATGCTTTATCAGAGTTTTTAATTAAATCTGCATATTTCATCATGTCATCGGCCATGCCCAAAGCGTTGTAAGCTTTTAATAGATTGTTGATGGCATAAGTATAGTGCACTTTATAATCGGCTGTAGTCTCTAATCTTTTTAAGTAAACGATAGCCTCGTTGTACTTCTTTTCGTCCATTAGAACTTTTGAAACGCTCATTAACGACCGCTCGGTGTAATCGCTTGTCCAATCGTTAAGAATGTAATCATAATCTGGTATTGCCTCGGCAGAGCGATTTAATTTCACTAATGATTCGGCTCTAATAAAACGAGCTTCCTTATCGTGAATTGCTTTTGGGAATTTTTCAAAATAAGCATTTACAGCTTCGTAAGCACCTTGCGCATCACCTTTTAGATACCTATTGTTAGCTGCTTGGAAAACGATGTTATCTTGCTCGCTCATCGAATAATTTCCAAGTGGGGTAGTGGCAGCGTATGCAATAAAGGCATTTGCATCACCTCTATCTACATAAATATTTTTGATAGATTCCAAGGCTTGTTTGGCTTCAACAGAACTTGCGTAATCTCTAATCACCTTTTTAAATGATTCTAAAGCTGCATCGTCTTGGTCTTGATTGTATTGTACCAAGCCGATTGTTACTAAAGCACGGGGCACATAACTACTACGAGGATATTTGGCGACCAAATCAACCAAATCAGATTTAGATCTATCGAAATCTCCTTTATTGAAGTAAGTATAGGCGGTTTCAAAACCAGCATCATCCGCATAGTTTGAACTAGGGAATTGGCGCAATAGACTTTGCATGGTTGCAATTTTAGCATCGTCTTGTTTTTGTAAACCTTGTATCATTCCGCGTTGAAACAAAGCATAATCCTCACCAGTTAATTTACCATTGATGATTTTGTTATAGTTTGCCATTGCATCACCATAGTTTTTATTTACAAAATAAGAATCGGCTAGGCGAATGGTTGCATCCGTAACCGTTTTAGCATCTTTATCATCGCCTCTTAAAAATTTCTCAAAGTAATCAGCTGCTTTAGTATACTTTTCATCTTCGAATGCAGCATATCCTAAAGCGTAATTGGCAAAGTTGTATACATCTGTTTTTTGAGCAGCAGGCATCGCCAAAAACTTTTCAAAAGTTTTAACAGCTTCGCCAAACTTGCGTAATTCATACATAGATTCGGCCATCCAATAAATACTCAAAGCGTTTATTTCTTTATCCTCTGGGAAATTACCAGAACGCAAAAACATAGACAAAGCGTTAGGGAATGCTCTTTCGTTATAAAATTCCAAACCTCTAAAGTAAGTTGCTTTTTGATATGCCTCTTTTGCCTCAGGTGTTTTGTTTTGTAAAGGTTCTAAAATATCTATCGCAGTTTGATAGTTTTTGCTGGTTAATAAAATTTCACCTTGCAAAACCCTTGCTTCAGTTATTTTTTTAGAAGTTGGAAATTGCTTAATGAAAGCCTGAATTGACTCTAATGCTTGAGAGTTAAACTCCAATTCATAACTTAATCTGGCATAACTTAACCAAGCTTCTTCTTGTATTACTTTATCGAAATCTAATCTTGATGCCCTGAAAAATGCGCTACGGGCTTTTTCTTTATTGTTAAGTTTTAAAGCAGATTTACCCAACGTATACATCCCATTTTGCAGGTAAATGTCATCTGTAGTTAGTTTTTCTAAAACAGGGATAGATTCTTTAAACTTTCCATTTTGATATAGTGAATAACCATACTGGTAAATGAAAAGATTGTTTTTAGTGTTGTTTTTATCTTTCGAATAAAATTCAGCGAAATATTTCTCCGCGTTTTTAAATTCAGATTTTGCGAAATAAGAAGCTGCAACTAGGCTTAGCATTTCTGGCTCAAACTGTTGTTTTGTTTTGGCCATTGCCGCAATTGCATAGTCAATTACATCATCATAACGTTCATCCAAATAGTACATTGAAGTGATGTAATAAGGATAACTAGCCTCATAAGTAGGAGAGCCCTTCAGCTTTTCAAAGTTGGCTAAAGCAGTTTTGTATTCCTTATTTAAGTAGTTGATGTAAGCGAAATAATATGTGGCACTTTCTTTAAAGGGCGAATCTTCTTTTTTAACTGCTTCAAATAATGGCTCGGCTTTTTCGAAATTTTTCATTTCAAAATAAGCATAACCTTGTTTAAATTGATATTCTGTTCTTTGTTTTTGAGAAAGAGAGCTTGGCTCAGTTTTTTCGAACCATTCTAAGGCTTTTGTGTAGTTTTTTTGCGCAAAATAAGACTTACCTACATGGAAGTAAGCCAGCTTTGTATTCGGGTTTAAAGGATATTCTCTAATAAATTCTAGAAATAGCGATTCGGCATCCTCATTGCCTAATTCTAAAGCGCAAACGGCTGCATAGAATTTTGCATTTTCTTTTAATAAAGATAATTCTGCATTGCTTTCTTTTTGAGTGCTGGCTTTGCTTCTAACTTGCTCAACCATTTTAAATTGTTGGGCAGCGGCAACATATTTCTCGTGTTGAAGTAACTCTAAACCAGTTTGGTAGTTTTTATTGAGATTGATTAGCGGGCTTATCTGGGCAAAACTGGCGGTAACACCGCCGACTAAAAAGAGGGGAACTAATAGAAATTTCTTCTGCATAGGTTTCAAATATGGTTGGTACTAAATTATAAATAGTATCAAAGCTTATCAACATAAGTAATTAACATCTGTTGATAACAAGGTTTTAACGAAGAGATTTTGAAATTGTTGTTGAAAAGTCGGGAAGTCGAAAAGTCCGGAAGTCGGAAGTTTTACGTCCAGTATATTAACTAGTTTATAATAAGTAATTTAATCATTCTGACTAGCCAATAAATAAAGTACAGCCATTCTAACTGCTACTCCATTTTCTACTTGTTCTAGAATGATAGATTGTTTACTGTCTGCCACATCACTTGTAATCTCTACACCTCTGTTTATCGGTCCAGGATGCATAACGATGATTTCTTTATCCAGATTATCTAATATCTGTTTGTTTAAGCCATACATCATTGCATATTCGCGTTGAGATGGAAAATATTTAATGTCTTGTCTTTCTAATTGAATGCGCAACATATTTGCCACATCGCACCAATTTAAAGCTTTCTTTAAATCGTGTTCAACTTTTACACCAAGTGAAGCGATATGTTTTGGAATTAATGTTGTTGGTCCGCAAACCATAACTTCTGCGCCAAGTTTTTGCAGACAGAGAATGTTAGAAATAGCCACCCGGGAGTGTAAAATATCGCCAACAATAACCACTTTTTTGCCCCTAACATCACCAAGTTTCTGGCGAATTGAATAAGCATCTAATAAAGCTTGTGTAGGATGTTCATGTGCGCCATCACCTGCGTTAACAATCTGCGCTTTAATATGCTTGCTTAAAAACTGGCCAGCTCCAGCGTAAGGATGTCTCATGACCACCATGTCAACTTTCATCGCTAGAATGTTGTTTACGGTGTCAATTAGGGTTTCGCCTTTGCTAACCGAAGATGAAGACGCTGCGAAGTTTACTACATCGGCAGATAGTCTTTTTTCAGCCAATTCGAATGAGAGTTTGGTTCGGGTAGAGTTTTCGAAAAATATATTGGCAATGGTGATGTCTCTTAACGAAGGAACCTTTTTAATAGGCCTATTGATTACATCTTTAAAATTATCAGCAGTTTCGAAAATCAATTCAATATCATTCAGGTTAATATCTTTAATGCCTAAAAGATGTCTAGTTGATAGTTTTTCTGCTGCCATTTTTTCTTATTGCTTGTCTGATAATAAAATCACCTTGTCTTCGCCGTCATTTTCCTTCCAACTAACCTTAACTTTCTGACTGTCTACACAATCAACTTGCTGGCCAATGTAATTCGGCTCAATAGGTAAGTGTCTAGAAAATCTTCTGTCAATTAGTACCATTAGTTCAACTCTTTCTGGTCGGCCATAAGCTAATAATGCGTCCATTGCCGCACGAATTGTTCTACCAGTCCACAAAACATCATCAATTAAGATAACTTGTTTGCCTTCTATAAAAAAGTTAATGGTATTGCCACTTGCCGTTACCAAACCATCTTTTCTTCTAAAATCGTCCCTAAAAAAAGTAATGTCTAAATGACCTTTTTTAATCGAATCTGTTTTTAAAATAGCTGAAAGTTCTTGGTGCACACGGTCTGCGAAGTAAGTTCCTCTAGGTTGAATTCCGATTAATACAGTATTCTTAAAATCGGTATGGTTCTCAATTAATTGATGACAAAGTCGCTTAATTGTGATTTGAAATTTCTGACCGTCTAGCAGGGTTCTCTTTTGCATTGAACAAGGATTGGGCAAATATAGATAAATGTTTTAAAGTTGGAAAGTTGAAATGTTGGAAAGTTTAAAAAAGGTGTTGAATTGTTTGATTGCTAATCTGTACCTATCGTGAGTTGCGTTTTTAATTAGAAAAGCAATGTCAGTTCTTTTGGGAAAGAGTAGTCCTTCTTTTCGTTTCAATCTTTTTGTGGGCTTTCAAAGTCATCCGATGAATATAAGCATTAGTACTGTATTCATCGGATGACTCTTTTGACAACAAAAAGGATTTCCACTGCAATAAGGTTTAGTTTACATAAGCCTGTGTTTTATAGGGAAGTAAATACCCCTAATAGTCTTATATTTGTATATGCAGCCGGTAATATTTTTCGATGGACTCTGTAATCTCTGTAATGGGGCGGTGCAATTTACCATCCAAAGAGATAAGAAAAATATCTTCCGCTTTGCTTCCTTACAAAGCGAATATGCTCTGGAAAAGATTGCGCCATTTAATATTGCGCCAGAAAATTTGGACAGTTTCATCCTGTTAGAAGATGGGAAAGTTTATTTACGCTCAACAGCAGCCTTAAGAGTTGCACGAAAATTAAATGGACTTTGGCCTTTACTTTACGGTTTTATTGTCGTTCCTCCTTTTATTAGAAACGCAGTTTATAACTACGTTGCTAAAAACCGTTATAAATGGTTTGGTAAGCAAGAAATTTGCTGGGTTCCCACACCAGAATTAAGGAGTAAGTTTTTAGGGTAATTTTTCTACATTTTTAGGCTTCGGTCTCCATAACCAAAGCGATAAGACCACTAAAGGAATTGTAATACTCAAGGCTATTAATATCAATTGTTTTCTGTGACTGTCAATCTCTACATCGCCCGAAGTAAAAATAACCACTGTTTCTTTAATGGCGTACAATGTAAATATGGTTAAAATTGCGGCTAAAATCTTACGTATCATGGTTAAGGTGTTGTATTTAAATATTGTTTACTATATGTAATTCCCATTAAATCATAGCGCTTAAACTGTGTCTTTAAACGTTTCAAAAAATCAGGATAGTTTTTGCCTTGTTTTGGGCTCCAAAGAACTTCACTTAGGGCGTCTAACCTTGGAAAAATCTGATATTCTATTTTTTTTGAGTTAGCTACATATTCTGACCATAAATTACCTTGTCCGCCCCAAACATATTTGGCTTGTTCAGCATTCAATTCCGCAGGAATAGGCTCATAGTTATACACAGTTTCCAATTGAAGGTATTTGTTTGCTGCAAGACTATCATCCTGTAAAAATTGTTTATGATTAAAGTACATCATGTTCTCTGGAGTCATAATGACTTTATGATTTTGCTTTGCTGCAGCAATGCCACCTTTCTCGCCTCTCCAGCTCATTACGATTGCATTTGGAGCCAAGCCACCGTCTAAAATCTCATCCCAGCCTATAATGGTTTTGCCTTTACTATTTACAAATTTCTCAATGCGATGAATGAAATAACTCTGTAAAGCGCTTTCGTCTTTCAGGTTATTGGCTTTCATCATTTGTTGTGTGGCTGCGTCTTTTCTCCACCAAATTTTAGAAGCCTCATCGCCACCAATATGGATGTATTGCGAAGGGAATAAATCCATTAATTCTGTCAACACATCTTCTAAAAACTGGAATGTCTTTTCTGTAGGAGCAAGAACATTGTTGTATTTGTTCATCATACCCCATGTTTCAGCTACTTTGTAACCACTTTTAGGATCAGTTCCAAATTCTGGATAAGCTGCTAAAGCCGCCATGCTATGTGCTGGCATTTCAATTTCGGGGATAATGGTAATGTATCTTTTGGCTGCGTAGTCAATTACATCCTTTATTTCTTCTTGGGTATAGAAACCTCCATGTTTTATATTATCAGTTTTAATTATAGCATTAGCAGGCGTAATTTTTACTTCGTTCGGTAGAACCTGATATTTTATATTCTCATTGCCTTTTCCTGGCCAAAGACCAATAATGCTTCCATTTCTCCAAGCGCCAACTTCAGTTAGCTTAGGATATTTTTTAATTTCAATCCTCCAGCCATGGTCATCTGTTAAATGCCAATGGAAATAATTCATCTTATGCATGGCGAGATAATCAATGTATTTTTTTACCGTTGCCACGTCAAAAAAATGTCGGCTAACATCGAGGTGCATTCCGCGATATTCGAAACGAGGGTAGTC
>SEDG01000676.1 GCA_004295885.1 Pedobacter sp.
TTTGCGTAGGTGTTAAACCCTTATTTTGAAACTTTATTTCAATTAAATAACATCCTTTTGGCTGTGTCCTTCCAGTGCAAGGAATTACGTCATCCTTTACATTTCCAGCCATGGCATAGCCGAAAACAATATCTAACCCCGTACAGTTGCGAACATTTACAATGTATCCATCAGAAAGTTGGTCGTTGGTAAGGGTATTTTTTACAATCTTTACCAGCGAATCTGACTGAAAAGTAAGTTCATTCTCAAATCTAATCTGATATTCATTGGCATTTATTTTTTTAACAGGCATTACCCTCGATGTACTGTCTCCGGAACGCAAAAGTAGTTCGTGCCCTATCTTCCTCAACAAGATTTGTTGTTTGGCTAAGTCAAAACCATCATTTTCGCTTAAGTTAAAAGCAACACAAATCATAGCTAAACTTAAAAGCAAAGTAAACCCAAAAAGATATTTCATCTTTGAATATGAACGTATTTGTTGAAATATCATATCGTTTGCCTAATTTTTTACAAAGTTTACATTTTAATTTACAGTAAATTCCCTGCAGATTTATCATCGGTAACTAGGTTTACAGCTTTAAACCTAAAAAATCATGACAAATAAAATTACAATTATTCTACTAGTATGTAGCCTTTCATTTTCGGCAGTGGCGCAAAAAAGTTATCCTTTAGACATTAAAAAATCTAAAATCTTATGGAAAATAGAAACCGTTGGCAAACACAATGGGCAGATTCTATTTAGTTGGGGTAAATTAGATTACACAGCTAAAAGCGAACCGTTAGCGGCGAGTTTTATCATGGACATGGATAAAATGACCAGTTTAGACCGCCCAACAGAAAAAGGCAGAGCAGGAATTGACAACGAGTTGCGCTCGAAAGGCTTTTTTGATGTCCCTGTTTATCCAACGGCTACCATGGTGGTAAAACAAATCCTTAAAACACCTACACCAAATGTTTTTAGGGTAACTGGCGATTTAACCATAAAGGGAATTACGCACAGTATCGAATTTAATGCGGCTATTGTAAAAAAAGGAGAGTTGATTACTGCTAAAGCCAATTTCAACATAGCCCGTAAAAAATGGAAAATAGATTTTCACGAAAAGCCCAACGACTGGGATTTTACGGCCGCCATTAAAAACAAAATGATAGATGAAGATATACAGATCTCTTTAGATTTAACTTTTGGTAAATGATAGTGTTCCAGAACCTTGGTTGGTGGCTCACAGACCAAGAATTTCAAGCTTTATTTTTTTTGAAAAGCGAAGTCAGTTTTTGATTTTGATATTAGTGCCACTTATCGTTACCTGCCTACCGCAGGCAGGCAATCTTTTTTGTGGGGTTTACTACTCATCCGATGAATATAGCTAGTTGTACAGGTATTCATCGGATGACTAACTAGGCTAAGCAAAAAAGGATTTCCACTTCTCCCGATGGCTATCAGGACGGGTTGATAATACAAATGTCTGCTACTATAACGGGTTAACAACGACCAATAAGCTTTCAACCTATTTCCCATTTCCCCATTACCTATTCCCTATTTCCTATTCCCCATTTCCCATTATTACAAATGAACCCCTACACTATTGACCGAGCATTTAAATTTTCTCAC
>SEDG01000677.1 GCA_004295885.1 Pedobacter sp.
CCAATGCCGTAAGTATAACCTTTGTCTTCACGAATATTCGCCATTAAACGAGAACCAAAATATCCGCCTAACAAAGTATTTACGATTTGTAATTTTGCAAAATCTTCGTGTTTTCTATTAATGGTTAAATTACCCATTCTAATGGCAGATTGTACAGCATCAGCTTTTTCTATATAAACATCGCTACCTGCAATTGGCGAATAATCAAATTTATTTACTGTAGACGGATTGTGATTTTCCCAAGATTTACCAAAAAACTGATTCAATAAATCAAACTCTTTCGCTTCGAATTTACCCGCAGCGATGATGGTGCAATTTTCTGGTTTAAAGGCAGCCTTAAAATAGGCAAGCAAATCGTCTCTTTTTAAATCATCGTAATGAGACATGGAGATATCAGAACCATAAGCTGTTTCACCAAAAATCGTGTTGGCGAAGGTTTTACGAGCCAAGAAATCGTTCTTTTGTAGGTTTACTTTTAATTTTTGCTTTTGGTTCTGAATAAAAATATCCAACTCATGCTGAGGAAAAATACTTTCATTTAAGATTGACCAAATGATCGGCAACACCGAAACCAAATGCTTGTTTAAACTATGTAGGGTGATTGCAGTTTGGTCAGCTCCATAATCTGTCTGCAAATACGCCCCGTAATAATCTACCTGCTCTGCAATCTGTTTTGCCGACAACGTTTTTGTGCCATTGTTAATTAAGCTGTTTACGGAAACTGCTTGCAAAGGCTTATTCTGGTCGTAATTTACATTCTGAAAGATAAATTCTATACGAACTAATTCTTGCTGACCAGCATTTACGGTAAAAACCTTAATCCCATTATCTAGTTGTTGGGCTTGGGGTTTAATAAAATTAATTTCATTTACCTGTATAAAATCAGGTGCTATGGTACGATTAAGCATTGGCTAAATAATATAAGGTAGAAGATTTTTCTTTTTTGAAGGTTGTTTTTGCAGCTTCCTGAATTTGATCGGCTGTAATTGCCAAATACTTGTCGATTTCGATATTTAACAATTGTGCATCGCCCAACAATTCGTAGTAAGCTAAGTTCATTGCTTTATCCAATAAACTCATTTCAGAGAACACCATAATTGACTCAGACTTATTTTTAACCTTGGTTAACTCATCATCCGTTACCAAATTGTTGGCAATTTGTTCAAGCTCTGCCCAGATTGCTTTTTCAGCTACTTCCATCTCCACTCCTGCGATCAATTTGCCTTCCACAATAAATAAACCTTCGTCTAAACTGCTAGACATATAAGCATTAATATCGCTAAATAATTTCTGTTCCTTTAACAAGCTATTGTACAAACGAGACGAATGGCCTTGTGATAAAATATCCGACAGTAAATCATAAACCTGGTAAGTTTTATCTAACCTCGCCGGCATTTTAAAAGCAATATAAATAGCGTTTAAAGGTACATTTGCATTAACAGTAAGGGTTCTTGATGTAGTTTGTGGCTGTTCTCTAGGTAAATTTCTATTGTATTTATCTCCTGCGGGTATAGGTTCAAACCATTTCTCTGCAAGGGCTTTTACATCTTCTGTTTTCACATTTCCGCCAACTACTAAAATCGCATTTTGCGGATTATA
>SEDG01000678.1 GCA_004295885.1 Pedobacter sp.
TAAGAAAGAGAAAGGAACATCATGTGACGAATTGCAATTACATCACCAAATTCTGTTTCTAGAACTGCAGGTTTCTTTTTAATGGCACCAACTGCTAAAATAGCAACTTGAGGTTGATTAATAATTGGCGTTCCCATTACGTTTCCAAAAGAACCAACGTTTGTTAGTGTGAATGTTCCGTTTTGAGTTTCGTCTGGTTTTAATTTCGAATTACGAGCACGGGAAGCTAAATCGTTAACCGCTTTTGTTAAACCAACTAAATTTAATTGGTCGGCATTTTTAATTACAGGTACAATTAAATTCCCACTTGGCAAAGCCGCCGCCATACCAATATTAATATCTCTTTTTTTAATGATTTGCGTACCGTTTACAGTTACGTTAATCATCGGGAAATCTTTTATCGCTCTGGTAACTGCTTCGATAAAAATTGGAGTGAAAGTTATTTTTTCGTTTTCACGTTGCTCAAATGCCTTTTTAACCTTATCTCTCCATTTCACCATATTAGTCACGTCTGCTTCAACAAAAGAAGTAACGTGAGGAGAAGTTTGCTTACTCATCACCATATGTTCGGCAATAAGTTTACGCATTCTATCCATCTCAATAATCTCATCACCACCACTTACTGAAGTTACTGGTTGAGGTTTGGGAGCTTCTGCTTTTACCGCTTGAACTGGTGGTGGGGCTTGCATGGTAACTTGAACTACCTTTTCTGGAGCGCCACCATTTTTACTTTGTATATAGTTCAATAAATCGTCTTTTGTCAAACGACCTTCGGCACCACTTCCTTTAATTTGATCTAATTCGGTTAACGCAATGTTTTCTTGAGCAGCAATACTTTTTACCAAAGGCGAATAAAACCTATCTGAAGCTGCAAAATCGATTGATTGAGCAGTTGTTTGATTAGCTTGAGGTAATTGTTCGGTGCCAGGAATGTTTTCTACAGGCGTGCTTTCCGAAGCTTTTTCTTCAATTACGGGAGCCTCAGCAGCAGATGAACTTGGTACATTACTATCCGTTTCAATTATTGCAATCACAGCGCCAACTTGCACAACATCATCTGTTGCAAAAAGTTGCTTTACCAATTTACCAGCCACAGGCGATGGAACTTCAGAATCTACCTTATCGGTTGCAATCTCTAAAATAGTATCATCCAGTTGAATCATATCACCTGGTTGTTTATTCCATTTGATGATGGTTGCTTCTGCAACGCTCTCTCCCATTTTCGGTAACAATAATTCGTATTGAGCCATATTGTCTGATTGTTTATAATTGGTAATCGAGCGCAAAAGTACGCCTTTTTACCTATTTAATTCAAATCTTGTTTCAAGAGATTTAAAAGCAACGTCAAAGCAGCTGTTGCTGAACGTTCTATATTTTGAATTCGTTTATTACTAAAAGTGAATAATTTAGCAATGGTTTCTTTTTTTGATGAAATAGCTATCCACACTGTGCCAACGGGTTTACCTGGCATACCGCCGTCTGGTCCGGCAATACCACTTACAGCAATTGTATAGTCTGTTTTAAAATGTTCAATTGCACCTTCGGCCATTTCTTTTACTGTTTGTTCACTTACTGCTCCAAATTCAGTTAA
>SEDG01000106.1 GCA_004295885.1 Pedobacter sp.
CAGCTGGCGACGCGGACACGACCAGCACACGACCATTTCCCCATCCTTTCTCGGAGCAGATGCAATGGAGAAACGAGCAGGCATAAATGCCCACCCGAAGGATTTCGCATTGCTGCGATGTTTGGCCAGCAGAGTAACAATGCTGCGCCAATTTTTTCGTCTAAGTTAAATTTGTGCTCCATAGCTGCAGGTTGTAATAAAAACCTTAAATTAGCTAGGCTAACAGGCGTACCGAACCACCGCAGATTGTTAAAAACATTTGCTAGGTTGTTTCTTACGCTGGTAAAAATTCATTTATATTTGGATATGGAAACCGCTGAAAAAACAAACCGCACCCATCTTGGCCGTAAGATTAGCCGCATCCGCGAATTGCGTTGAATGAAACAAGAAACTTTGGCCACTGAATTAGGTATTAGCCAACAAGCCATTAGCAAACTGGAACAAAGCGAGGAAATTGAGGATTCTACATTGGAGAAAATTGCAAATGTTTTGGGAGTTTCTGCAGAAGCGATTAAAAACTATTCAGATGAGGCTGTAATTTACAATATCCAGAATAATTATGATGGTTCTAGTAATAGCCATGCATACTCAACTAACTACAATTGCACATTTAATCCATTAGATAAGTTAATGGCGGCATTGGAAGCTAACAAAGAACTCTATGAAAGGTTATTGGCTAGTGAAAGGGAGAAAGTAGAGATTTTGAAGGGGAACAACTCAAATTAATAAGTCTTAAAATGTCCTATAACGTTTAGGGCTTGGCGTTGTAGGGGAAGTCAGGGAACGTCAGCCCAACTACAACAAAAAGCCCGATTGAAAAACGAAAGATAAGGATTTATTCTTCAGCCCCTATAATGCCAAACCCACGTTACCTGCTGGCAAGGTCGAATTTTAGACCCTCGATGCACTTTGTCACCCAATCATAATCAGCAACGTCCTTTGCTTTGTCAGGATAAAAATACACCTCAAGTAATTGTTCGGCTGTTGCAGGAAATATATTGTCGTGCCAAGCACCATCATAAGTATAAATGTAACCGTTTGTCAACCTTGCAACAGCAGCAGTTAAATGTCCATATGCAAGACTTATCATAGGTGACTGCCCAGCAGAACGCCGAAAATACCATTCATACTCGCAATCGATAATTTGTTGTTTAAGTTGAGGTGTAACCATAGTATTGTCCAATGTGTCCTCAATGTAGTTTTCCCAATCCGAAAGACGCTCTGATAGTTTTTCACAATATGCATCTGTTCCGCCGTTAGATTTATCTACAGTAAACCAAGCATATTCATTTTCAGCCCAAATAAATTTTGTGTTTGAGCTAATGTCATTTACATAAGCTTCTTTGTTGTCGTGGATATTTACTAATATATCAACAGATAAATTAATTGAAAGTTTGCCAAGCTGATTTTCTAACGTCTGTTTTGCAAGTGTCAAGACATTTTGAAATGTCAAACTGTTATCAATCTTTGTCGGTATGATGTTGAAAGTCGTGCTCATATTGCTTGCTGGTAACGTTTTGGCGCTTGGCGAAGAAGCGGATTGCGAAGCACTAAACTCTCTGCCAGCACTGAACTTGATACGAAGCAAAAAGTTTCATTTAAGCACTTAACCCGCTTTTTTGCCAAACGCCTGTTAGGTGCTGACATTTTTATATTTTTCTTGGATAGCATTATTTTCAATTGTAGTTTTTAGATATTCCATTAAAGCTATTATATCATTAAAGAAATTCTCATATGTGTCAAAATCGACTAGCTGGTGTTCACCGTGAGCGATATGATTTCTTTCAGCTACCAAGTCATTTATTAAATCTTTCTTGCCATCAATGTGAGAATCATCCAAGTCTAAAATGAAAAGAATCTCTTTAAGTACGTCAAATTTTAAATTTGACTTTGTATTAATTATGTTCTTCTTTGGAATGTTAGATTGTTTGTCTAAATCATTGAATAAAAACTCAATTATTTTTGTTCTGTTCTCAATACTACTGTTGTTTAAATCTCCTAATTTATTTTGTAAAGAGAGAGCTATAAAAGTGTTTTTTAATTCATTATGTTTTAGATGTTTTCTTGAAACAAATTCAAGATAATAAGACATTGTTAATTTAACAAAGCCTTCCCAATGAGCATATAATAGTGGTAAAGCAGACCTTAACATAGCACTTTGTAAAGAGTTTTTCTCTATCGGTATTTTGCTTTTCAATAATGTAAGTTCTTTCCTACGCCAAGAAAATTCTTCATAAAGTTTTTTAGATAGACCGTCATAGGTAAATAAGTTTTTCGCCATATTTTATTTATTGAAAAACTCTTTTGCAAATGGAACTATCTTAGGAATTCTCGTTCTTGCATTAGAACCTGAGCCGGTGTATTTTCTAAATTGTTCTTCTGTATGAATTGCTTTTATTTTTGCTTTTAAAAAAGCATTATCTTGTGGTAGATTGTATTTTTCATAGTTTGAAGAAACACCAACTGAGATTGCTTCAAATGCGGATTCTAAAAATTTACCCTTAAAAACTTGACCATCATATCTTTTGAAAACATTCTCTCCTTCAAGCGAATTTAATAATGCAAAAGTTTCATTAAAAGTCGTTTCATATTTATCATACGGAAAATTCGGGTCAGCCAATATCAGTTCAATTATATCATCAAAATAATCACTTAATTCCTTTTTTTGTGAATATTCAAAATGAGATAAAGCAATATGTCTTAGAACTAATTCCATTGGGTATTGTTCATCTGATAATCGGTCGGATAATGATAGTGTTTCAACAAAATCCGAATTTGAAGATAGCTTTTTAAACCATTCAAAAGTTGGTTTGTTAACCATTATCATTACACTATTTCTAACTTCTTGGTCTGAAGCGTATGTTCCACCAGTATTTAACCTTTGAAAGATGTCAAACTTTGCATTTTTTCCAGAGTCACTTAATATTATAGAAAAATTCAATTTCGCCCTTTTAATAAATAGTTTTAACGCGGATGGCATTTCTATATCTTCTGGATTCTTTGCTTCCCATAAAATACCTTCTAAACTAGGTAGATATTTTGTTGCTTGAAGCTTGAGTCTGTCTTTCTTTGGAATATCGTCCAATTTTGGAAGTTCACCCATAAATTGAATAAGTGTTGATATTCTTTGTAATCCGTCGACTACTTCCCAAATACCGTCTTCACGTTGAAATACGAAAATTGATGGAATGGGGATACCTAAAAGAATTGATTCAATTAGTCGTGACTTTTGAATATCAGTCCATCTAAAATATCTCTGAAAATCAGGATTAATAATTATCTCACCCTTTTCATAAAGGTTTATAAGTTCGCCAATAGACATTGGATAACTTTCAGATTTAAATTCTGTTCTTTTTTCAGCAATTTCTTTTAATAATGTATTTTCTATTTCCATATTATTTGTTTCTAGATGTCTGTCTCAATTCGGTTCGTATGTTTGCACCTAACGTTTTGCGGCTTTGCGTTCTGGCGGGACTTTTAGCACTGCACTTGATACGAAGAACCACAGTTCAAATATAGCAAAAAGCGTCAAACGGAGAACTGAACCCCGCCTGACGCAAAACCGCTGTTATCGGCTGCACTTCTGTCGTCCGTTACTTAACTATTCTTTCATCAATCGAATATTTTCCACTTCCGTTTACAAGTGTCGCCAATGATAAACCAATTATTAGTAAATGGTATTCGTAACCTTCGCCTTTTTGATTGCCAAACCAATTCATAAAAAATCCATTGTCAAGGTGTGAAGTGAAAATAATGCCTATAAACAAACCTATTGTCAATGCACTCCAAATTCTGCTCGCAAAACCCGTAATTAAAGATAATGCTCCTACAAATTCAATGATGATTACCAAGAACCCAATTATCCAAGGCAAATGCATAGTGTCTGTAAAGAAACCCATTGTTCCGCTAAAACCATAACCACCAAACATCCCAAGCATTTTTTGAGCACCGTGTGGGAATAGGATTAAACCAATTGTTAGACGAGTTACTAAACCTGTCCAATCATTATTTGTTTTGAAGATTTTATTTTTCATTTTCTTAATTATTTTAATTGTTTAAACTGTTTTGTGATTTGTGCAATGCGTTCTCCAAAAAGTTCGGCTGTTTCCAAACCTTTTGGTTGATTTACTTCCTTTGTTGAATTGTCAGAAAGTGTCATAAGTCCCAAATAACTGGCAAGTCCATTGGGTGCTTCTAGTTGTTTGTCATTTTCAAACCTTGGTAAAATACCTGTTGAAATCCAAAGCATACTATGTTGAGAGGCAAAAAGAGAAAGTTGCTGCAGAGTGTTTAACTTGTCGCCATTTAATGTTGATGAGTTTGTAAACCCTGCTGCAAATTTGTCTTTCCATTTTTGGCTGTACCAAAATTTGCCTGTCGCTTCCATAAACTTTTTGAAATCGGCTGAGATTGTCCCCATATAAGTCGGACTGCCAAAAACCAATGTATCTGCTTGATGCAATAATTCAAAATTGTCTTGTGCTTCAATAGTAGATAAAAGGCTTACTTGCTCCAATTCTCTTGAGGCACCTTTTTGGATATGTTCGGCAACAATTTTTGTATGCCCATATCCGCTGTGATAAATAATTAAAATTTTCATTATCTGTTTCTTTTAAATGATGATGCAAAAGAACAGAGAATAAAAACGATAAAAATTAAAGTAGTTTAATAAATCACTTTTGGGATAATTTTTTGCGAAGCATACTTAAAAAAACAGGTGTGATACCTAGGTAAGCAGAAACCTGTTTTTGTGAAAGCCGTTGTTCCAAATTTGGATGTTTGGTAATGAAGTCCAAATAACGATGTTCTGCCGTGAAGGAAAGATTTTGGTTGATACGTTGTTGTTGTGCAATAAAGGCGTTTTGAAGTATCAACCTGAAAAAGCGTTCAAATTTAGGAACTCTTTCATATAGTTTGTCAAGATTAGGTTTTGATATTTGCAGTATTTCGGAACCTTCCAATGCGTCAATAAAATAGGACGCAGGGCTTTGAGTTAGAAAACTAAAAAGGTCGCCAACCCACCAATCTTCAATTCCAAACATTACGATATGCTCAAAACCATTATCGTCAATTGTGTAAGTTCGCAAACAGCCTTTCACAATAAAATTTTCTGTTTTGCAAATGTCGCCTGGCTTTAATAAAAATTCTTTTCGTTTAAGTTTCTTTGATTGAAGTAGTGAGATAAAAAAATCTGTCTCGGTTGTATCGAGCTGAATATGTCGGCTAATGTTTTGTAAAATTAAATCTGTGTCCATTTTTGTAGGGTGTCACTTAGGGTTGCCGATAACGTTTTGCGGCTACAAGAAGTTGGCGATTTCGGAGACGAAAACTGTCTGCCAGCACTGAACTTGATACGAAGCACAAAGCTTCATTTAACCACTGAACCGCCAATTTCTTGTAGGTGCTGTTAGCACCAGTTTTTCTTCGTCCGTTTGGTGTCAAATTGTTATTTTTTCTTTGTCAATGAGCTTAATATTTGTCTCATAGCTGTTGAGTCGGCAGTTGAAAAGTCAGTTTTAGACAAGTGAATATTTACAAATAAGTCTTTGTCGGCCATAAAGTAACCATACATATGTTTTTGCTTAATTTTTACTCCTTGAAATTCTAGGATGTCGTTTTGTCGGAACATAAAGTCGTCCGTTGGTTGCCCCCAATTTTCAACATTTGTCTCATATTTTTTCAAATTAGAATAGTTTGAAAAATATGCAAAAGGATAAGCTGGGCTTATGTCTGGTCCGCCAATAGCTATTTTGGGTGCGTCAACCAATGAAAGTTTTTCCTCCTCATTAAGTTTGTAATATAGAATAGAGCATATAATCCCGTCTTTACTTTCGCTGTAATAATAGTAGTCTGCACCACGCCACTCTTTTGTGAACTTTTTAAAGTTTTCAGCACTTAGAGTGATTGTTGTATTGTCACGCTTTGGGTAACTGAACTCAAATAATTTTGTGTCTGCAAGTTTGAAAGATAAAAGTCCTGTCACAATGGTCAGGGAAAGTGCGATTTTTTTTAGTTTGTTCATTGTCTGTGTTGTCGTTTTAAAATTGGTGCTAACTTGTATATAGGTCTGATATTGTCAGACCTATCCACCCAATTTCTTGAAGATAGGTCTGATAGATGTCATCCTTTTTGATAAAAGTATTGATAATAAAATTATAAATCATCAAACGGACTTTTAATTTGTTGCAAGCTTTTTGTGCTCACATGGGTATAAATCTCGGTTGTTTTACTGCTGTTATGTCCCAATAATTCTTGGATATACCTTAAATCAGTTCCACTTTCTAGTAGATGGGTGGCGTAACTGTGTCTAAGCCAGTGCAGGGTTACAGGCTTCGTAATCTTTACTTTAGCCAAAGCCTGTTTCAAAATACTTTGTAAGCTTTTCTCACTGTACATCTCTCCAATATTTTGTCCTTCAAAAAGCCATATTTTTGGTTTGTAACTTATATAATAATCACGAAGCATCGTCAGTATTTTAGCGCTCAATGGTACAATTCTATCTTTTTTGTTTTTAGACTGTCTGATTATTACAATATTTCTTTTCGAGTCTATATCGTTAAGTTTTAGATTAAGCAATTCACTTCTGCGTAAGCCACAACTATAAATCAGCGAAAGCATCGTTTTATGTTTAATATTGCCATGAGCATTTAATATTTCCTTTATTTCTTCCTTGCTTAACACGTTTGGTAAAAGGTTTTCTCTTTTGGGGCGATGAATTTTTTCGATAACAATTACAGTTTCTTTAATTATTGAAAAATAGAGCTTTATTGCATTAATAATCTGATTTTGATAAGAAGATGATAGCTTATTTTTTAAAATGAACTCATTGTGATAAAGAGTTACATCAATATTATCAATCTTATCTAAGGCTTTATTGTCATAAAATTTAAAGAAAGATTTAATTGCATCCAAATAAGTTTTAATAGTGTTAGCACTATACCTTTTAGCCAAAAGCCATTGCTCAAAGTTTAATAGTGCCTCCATTTTGTCTACACTTAATCCTTGTATTTGTTCAATTCTTAAGTTAAATCTTTCCCTATTTTTCTTATTATCTGCAATATGCCAAGCTTTTAAGCTTTGGCTCCATTTTACACCAGTTAATTTTTTTACTCTAGCTATTAAATCAATGTCTTTTTTAAAATAAATCGCAATTCTGTTCTGTCCGTTATGTATTACTAAATCGGCTCTCCAAGTTACTTTCTCTTCAAGCATTATTTCTCCTCCCTTCTCACCAATAAAACCTCATCATTTTCTAACGTAAGATAACCTTGCTCATAACAGAAAATATAAGTTGTTCCTTTTTGAGTGGCATAAGTATGGGTATGGTAATTAAAGTCGAAACCTTTGCGAAGCAAAACCTCTCGTTTCACTTTTGCCTTTCCATCTGGATTTTTGAGTCGAAGAATATCTCGGTTCTTTTTCAGAACCCGATTAACCTCATTTAAGAAACTGTTGTCTTCAGTTCGTAAACGGTTGTTGTAATTGGTGCGACATTGGTCGTCACAGAATTTTTTATCAGC
>SEDG01000107.1 GCA_004295885.1 Pedobacter sp.
GATGATCCCAAAACTAATCAGCAGCTGCTAGATTTAAGAAGCACCATTTACTGGAACCCAAATGTTAACACTGATGTAAGTGGTAAGGCAACCATAAAATTCTTCAATGCGAGTTCGCCAGGGAAATATCTGGTAACCATAGAAGGCATTGATATTTTCGGCAACATTGGCAGAAAAACATATACTTACGAAGTAAAAAACAGCCTATGAAACTTAAGCCTTTCTTCGCCATTATCTTTTTATTCGCTGCAATTGCATTTGGTTTTAAAGCTGACGAGACGCCGCTCGAAAAGTTATTAAAACAACTTGCAAAGATCACGGCTAGCTATCCTCAGGAAAAAGTTCACTTACACCTAGATAAGCCATACTATGCAATAGGAGAAGACATATGGCTTAAGGCTTACTTGGTTACCGCAGAGAGAAATGAGCCTTCATTTATGAGTAAGGTTTTGTATGCAGATCTTATTGACGAGAAAAATGAAATCAAAAAAAGGCTAACTTTTCCAGTTGCAAATGGGTTCGCAAATGGGAACATTACCCTAATTGGCGACTCACTTACCTCAGGCAACTATCGTATAAGAGCATATTCGAATTACATGCGCAATTTTGATTCTGCATTCTTTTTCGAGAAACAGCTAATCATCGGCAACGTATTGGATAGCATCACACCAAAAATTAAGGAAAAGAAGTTTGAACTCAGCTTACAATTTTTCCCAGAAGGGGGATACCTGGTAGACGGTATTAAAAGTAAAGTGGGCGTTAAAGCAGTAAGCTCAAGCGGCTACGGAATAAACCTTTCCGGGTACATTGAAAATAAAAATGGAGATAAAGTTGCAAACTTTACAACCGAACATGCCGGAATGGGTATGTTTTCATTTATACCGAGCCAATTAGACACTTACACCGCGGTTGTTAAATTACAGGATGGAACGATAAAATCATTTAAACTGCCAAAAACCGAAGAAAGCGGCTACACATTATCCGTTACCGCTGACGATGAAAATGTAAACATTCGAATTTCAGCATCCTCAAATTTGGTTAATGGAAAAGAGGTTTACATCATTGCTCAAGCAAATGGAAAAACTTACCTTTCCTTGATGAGTAACATGGATAAACCTAGCCTAACAGCAAGTCTATCACTTAACAAATTCGCTACCGGAATAACACATTTCACCCTTTTTAATGGTGAGTTGAAGCCCTTGGCAGAGCGCCTTGTTTTTATTAACCACAACGATGACCTTAAAATAAACATCAAGGAATCGGTTACTGGACTAGTAAAAAAGAAAACTGATATTGAAATCTCGGTGTCTGACCTAAATGAAAATCCTATTGATGGTAATTTTTCGATTGCCGTAATAGATGAAAGCAAGGTGAAAGCAGACGAGGATGATGAAACTAGTATTCTGTCTAATCTTCTATTAACCTCAGATTTAAAAGGCTTCATCGAAAAACCAAACTACTATTTTAATCCAGCAAACACCGAACGGAAAAGACATTTAGATCATTTATTGCTCACGCAGGGTTGGAGCAGATTTAAATGGGATGACATCACCAACTCTAAAGAACCAGAAATCACTTTTAAACCGGAACAAAGCTTGGAAATAACTGGCCTTATCACCTCTTGGAGCAAAAAGCCGCTTACGAATGCCAAAGTATCTCTCTTCGCTTCACGACCAGGTTTCTCACTAAACCTCGATACAACTTCGAACTCAAAGGGAAATTTCTACTTTGATCGTTTAGATATTCCAGACAGTACTACGGTGATGATCCAGACCAAATCTGGAAAAGCCGACAATAATATCAATATAAGCCTTAATCAACGCCCATCGGTTGACGATTCTAAATTTTTGGGTAATTCTGTTAGTATCCTTCCCTACCTACAGCGCACAAAGGAGATGTTTGTGGAACTAGAAAACAACAACCAACTGAGCAAGGGGATCTTATTGAAAACCGTAAAAATTACTGGGCAAAGAGGATATTTTTTAACTGTTTTGGGTGACGATGCCCTTAACGGCGCCGTTTACATTACCACCAAAAGAGGTAATGAATTAGATCCTCCGTTATCTACTAATGTTGCTAAGATTAAAAACGCCGGGTATACCACAAAAAAAGAATTTTACGCACCAGATTATGATGATCCAAAAACCAATCAGCAGCTGCTAGATTTAAGAAGCACCATTTACTGGAACCCAAATGTTAACACTGATGCAAGCGGTAAGGCAACCGTAAGTTACTTTAATGCAAGTAAACCTGGTACCTATCGAGTAACTATAGAAGGAATGGATGCTTTTGGCAACATTGGCAGAAAAACATACACATACGAAGTAAAACAAAACTTATGAACACAATAGAAGTAACGATTAAAGATCGATTAGCGATAATTACGTTAAATCGAGGAAAATCAAATTCTTTAAACCGTGAAATGGTTACAGAATTAACTAACATGCTACACAATATTGAGGAAGACTCAAATATTGGCGGGGTAATGATAACTGGTAAAGATCATTTTTTCTCTGCTGGTTTAGATCTTATAGAAATATATAATTACAATGAAGAAGAAGCCAAAAGCTTTTGGAATTTGTTCTTAAACTTTGTTTCGAAAATAACCGCTTTCAAAAAACCCTTAATTGCAGCAATAAATGGCCATAGCCCAGCAGGCGGATGCGTAATTGCGCTAGCTTGTGACGCACGAGTAATGGCAGAAGGAAAATATATTATCGGTTTAAACGAAGTTCCTGTTGGTATAATTGTGCCAACTTGCATTTTTGATCTTTATTCTTTTTGGTTAGGCAAGGCCGATGCTACCAGAAGTTTACTAGAAGGAAAATTGTTTCATCCTGAAGAGGCACTTGCAATTGGATTAGTTGATGAACTAGTAAAACCAGAAAGTATTTTAACGGCTGCCGAGCGAAAAGCAAGAAAATACATGGCTTATGAGAGTAATACTTGGTCGCAAAGCAAATTAAATATTCGCAAGCAGCTAATTTTAAGTACAAGTGCCGATCAAAGTGAAGATTTAGAAATTATGCTTATGCAATGGTGGTCTCCTAGTACAAGAGCTATTTTAAAAACTATTATCGATAGTCTTCAAAGAAAAGCTTAGCATTTCACAATCTCAAATCTTAAAATCTCAAATCTAACTTTACAAAAATGTTTAATCAACCAATGTTAAGAGACGATGCTTTAAAAGGCAAAACAATAGTTATTACGGGTGGTGGCACAGGGCTTGGAAAAGCAATGGGTACTTATTTTCTAAAGCTTGGGGCCAATTTGGTTATCACAAGTAGAAAATTAGAAGTATTGCAGAAAACTGCTGATGAAATGGCGACAAATACTGGCGGACAAGTTTTAGCTGTACAATGTGATGTAAGGGATTATGACCAAGTTGAAAATGTATTGGCCAAAACTTTAGAAAAATTTGGTAAAGTTCATGGCTTATTAAACAATGCTGCTGGCAATTTTATTTCTCCAACAGAACGGTTATCAGCCAATGCTTTTTCTAGCATAATTGATATTGTTTTAAAAGGAACCGTTAATTGCACCTTAGCTTTTGGTAAACATTGGATAAAAGAGAAACAGCCAGCAACTGTACTAAACATCGTTACAACTTATGCATTTACGGGTTCTGCTTATGTGGTTCCATCCGCTTGTGCAAAGGGAGGCGTGTTGGCTTTAACAAGATCTCTGGCGGTAGAATGGGGTAAATATGGAATAAGAACGAATGCCATCGCTCCAGGGCCATTCCCTACTAAAGGAGCATGGGATAGGCTTTTACCTGGAGATTTAGCAGAAAAATTTGATTTCAAAAATCGAGTTCCGCTTAAAAGAGTTGGAGATAATCAAGAACTTGCCAATCTAGCCGCTTTTTTAATTAGCGATTTTTCAGGGTATATTAATGGGGAAGTGATAACCATTGATGGAGGAGAATGGCTACAAGGTGCCGGACAAATGAATGGACTAGAGGCCATCCCAAATGAAATGTGGGATATGCTAGAACAAATGACTAGATCTGCTAAAGGAAGTTAACTTAATTTAAATTAGAATGAAAGCTTTCAAACTTTTTAGTTTTATTATACTTGGTTTTATCTCCATCAACTTAAGAGGCCAAACACCAGCATCAAACAGTTTTATTAGTAAGGTTGAGGCTTATCAAAAAATATTTCCGGCAGAAAAGCTCTATTTATCTTTTGACAAATCTTCTTATAACGTGGGCGATACGCTTTGGTTCAAGAGTTTTCTGCTTAATGGCGATTTAAATGCAAACAAAAGAACCGATAAGATTTATGTAGAGCTTTTTAATGACAGCCTGACGTTGATCGAAAAAAGAGTTATTGCACTTAATAATGGGCTTGGTTATGGAGATTTTGCGCTGAACAACAAACTAGCGGATGGCACCTACACCATTAGGGCGTACAGCAACTGGCAACAGAACTTCGGCAGAGACTATTTTTTCCAGAAAAGTTTTTATCTAGGGAATGTTGGCGACAAGACTTGGCTTTTGGATTCCTATCAGAAGCTGAACACTTCTACCGTTAAGAGGACCCTCGATTTAAAGGTAAGAATAACAAATATAAGGAATGAGGCAGCTGGCTTAAAGGATGTAGAGGTTTACCTCATGAACGATAAAAAAAGGATAATGAAGGCAGACCTTCAAACTTCGGCAAGTGGTGTGATCGAAACTCAAATCCCATTGGGAGAAAATAAGATAACGGGCAACTATAATTTCCTCATTATCAATAAAAAGGACAGATCCATTCAATCGATATTACCCATAATTTTGCAGGATGTAGATCAAGTAGATCTGCAGTTTATGCCAGAAGGAGGTTTTATGGTAAATGATATTTTTGGCAGGGTTGCATTTAAATCTATCGGTGCAGATGGCTTAGGAAGGAATATTTCTGGCAAGATCACGAATGATAAAAATGAAGCTGTCGCTGACTTTACCTCCACACACAAGGGTATGGGCAGTTTCTACCTACTTCCCAAAAAAGGAGAAACTTATTTTGCCCAGTTTAACCTTAACGGAAAGGAGCAGAAAGTACAGTTGCCACCTGTTAAATCTCAAGGAACCACATTAAGAATTGACCAGTTTTCTAAACCAGATTCGATATACATTTACATAAAAGCAAGTGAAGAAAAAAGGCTTGAAAATTATCAGTTCTTGGCAATGGCAGGTAATGAAACCATTATTTCAGCAT
Source organism: Pedobacter sp. (assembly GCA_004295885.1). GTDB lineage: Bacteria > Bacteroidota > Bacteroidia > Sphingobacteriales > Sphingobacteriaceae > Pedobacter. Next base: position 5,199 of record SEDG01000107.1, read on the forward strand.
CAATAAATCTTAAGCTTGGGTTCGGGTTACTAAAACTTGCAAAAATGGACTTCCCCGATGGGATTATCCATTTCACGTTGGTATCGCCCGACCAGAAACCCTTAAATGAAAGACAGGTATTCATTAACAGGAAGCAGCAAATTAACCTGCAAATAAAGCCCAATAAAAGTAGCTATTCACTAAGGGATAGTGTATCTCTGGAGCTTATTGCTACAAAAGAGAACGGAAGCCCAGCAAGTGGCAGCTTCTCTGTTTCGGTCACAGACGATGGACAAGTGACAAACACAAATAACGAAAACATTGCGAGTTATTTCCTTCTCCAAAGCGACATCAAGGGAAACGTTGAAGATGCTGCTTGGTACTTGAGTAACGAGGAACCATCAAAACTGTTGGCACTTGATCATTTATTGTTAGCACAAGGGTGGATTGGCTATCAATGGGATGAAATATTGAAAACATTGGTAGAACCTAAATTCAAGGCTGAAAAGGGGAACGTGATAGAGGGAAACCTTACCAATCTTTTGAAAAAGCCTGTTCCAAATATTAACCTCACGCTAATGTCTATGGGCAAAAACATCTTTGTTACAGATACCGCCAGCAATGCAGAAGGTGCATTCAGATTTACTGACTTACCCTATTTAGATAGCGCAACTTATGCGATTAAGATAAAAAATGCTAAAGGCAAAACAGCTACAGCAAACATATTTGTACAGGAATTTACACCCGCCAAAGACATCACAACAACTAGTGTAATTAAGCCTTGGTATGTAAATACAGATAGTACAACCCTGCGTTACTATAAAAATATAGAGAAAGCAAAACTCCCGAAAACTGAAGAAAAATTGAAACTTGAAGGAACGATACTGAAAGAAGTTGAAATTAAAGGCCAAGTTCGATTGAAAGAATTTATACAAAAAACGGCTTGGGATGCGAAATTCATAAAAGAAATTACAGAGGAAGAACTCAAAAAAACACCTAGAAAAACGTTATTGGATCTGTTAAATGAAAAAATACCTGAATTTAATGTAGGTAATTATTTTGCTGACCAATGTGGCGGAAAAGCTGCCCGTCCCTATCAACATAGTTTTCCTCAATATAGAATTGGCAATTGGTTAGTTTCTCATGTCATGATTGATAAAATAAATACACATTTAGCCGCTACCGGCATTGATGATCGATTTAATGCAGAAGGGGTAAGTAGAACAGCTACAGAACCTGATGTATTTTTAACCAACAAATTTATATTCAATACCTTAAGTGCTGAAGACATTAAAAGTATTACGGTTTTTAGAGGATGCCAATATTATTACTTGGATATTATTACAAGAAGTGGCAAGGGCCCTTGGATAGCTCCCACGCCTGGAATATATGTCTATAGACCTCTACCAATTTATGTGGCTAAAGAATTTTATAGCCCAAAATATGCTATTGCTACTAACGTTTCAGATAATCGTTCAACCATTTTTTGGAATGCTAATTTAGTAACAGACGAAAATGGCAAAGCTAAAATATCATTTTATGCAGCTGATAAGCCTAGTACTTACACTATAAAAATTGAAGGAACAGATTTGTTGGGAAGGTTTGGTTATCAAAAGTCCAACATCAAAGTAGTTAATAAAACAGAATCGAAGTAGCACCCTAAAATTTATGTCATGAAACGCTCTCTCATTAAGTTATTAACTTTGTTTTTACTCCTTAATGTAAGTGTAAAGGCTCAAGAAACTTCTTTTAACAGAAAGATAGAGGCTTATAATAAGTTGTTCCCCACAGAGAAAATCTATTTATCCTTTGACAAGCCCTATTACAATGTCGGCGATACCTTATGGTTCAAAAGCTACCTGCTAAATGGCGATTTAACAGCAAATAAAAGGACAGACAAAATTTATGTAGAACTGTTTAATGATAGTCTGACATTAATAGAGAATAGGGTAATTGCCCTAAACAACGGTCTCGGCTACGGGGATTTTGCGCTAACCAAAAATTTGAGGGAAGGAAACTACACCATTAGGGCATACAGTAACTGGCAACAAAACTTCGGCAGCGACTATTTCTTCCAAAAAAGCTTTAGCATAGGTAATGTTGGCGAAAAAACCTGGTTAATTGATTCCTATCAAAAGCTAAACGCAGAAAAAAAGACGATAACTCTAAAGATTAAAATCACTAACCTAAAAGATGAGGCGGTTGGCCTTAAAGATCTTGAGATCTCCCTATCAAATAACGGAAAAAAATTAATGAAGGCTGATTTACAGTCTTCGATAAATGGGATAATTGAAACTGAAATTCCGTTGGGCGATTATAAAATAACAGGGGATTACAACTTAGTCATTGTCGATAAAAAGGATAAGAGTAAACAATCGGTAATTCCTATCATCCTGCAAGATGCAGACCAATTAGACCTACAGTTTATGCCAGAAGGAGGCTATATGGTTAATGATATTTTTGGCAGGGTCGCGTTTAAGGCAATTACTGCTGATGGAATGGGAAGGGAAGTCTCTGGCAAAATAATCAACAATAAAACTGAGGTAGTAACAGAGTTTTCTTCAACACATAAAGGTATGGGCAGTTTTTACCTGATGCCAAAAATTGGAGAAACTTATAGTGCCACATTTAGCCTCAACGGGAAAGAACAAAGGCAACAGTTACCACTTACAAGACAACAAGGTACAACGTTAAGGATAGATCAGTTTTCTAAGCCTGATTCGTTGTATGTATACATCAAAGCGAGCGAAACTAAAAGGCTTGAAAACTATCAGTTATTGGCAATGGCCGGTAATGAAACGATTTTGTCTGCAACAATCAACCTAACAAAAGGTTTAAGTACACTTAAGCTTACCAAATTAGATTTCCCGGATGGAATAATTCACTTTATACTGATATCACCAGATCAACAGCCTTTAAATGAAAGACAGGTTTTTATTAATAGAGACCTAAAAATCAATATACAGACACAGTTAAATAAAAATAATTATTTACCTAGAGATAGCGTAGGCATAGAAATTAAAACAACAAATGAAAATGGTTTACCGCTAAGCGGAACCTTTTCGGTATCAATAACTGATGATGGACAAGTAAACCGAAATAATGAAACGAACATCTTAAGTCATTTTCTATTGCAGAGTGATTTAAGGGGAAATATAGAGGATGCGGCTTGGTATTTCAGCAATCAAGATCCATCAACCTTGTTAGCTCTTGACCATTTATTACTAACACAAGCGTGGATTGGTTATAAATGGGACGAAGTGTTAAAAAAAGAATTATACCCAAAATTCAAGGCTGAAAAAGGGAATAACATAGAGGGAAGCTTAACGAATCTGCTAAAAAAACCCGCCCCAAACATCAACCTTACACTGATGGCTATGGGCAAGAATATTTTTGTTACCGATACAACCAGCAATGCAGAGGGTGTTTTCAGGTTTACAGACCTACCCTATTTAGATAGCGCAGCTTATGCGATTAAGATAAAAAATGCCAAGGGTAAAACCGCCTCGGCAAACATAATTGTTGATGAATTTGAACCTGCTAAAGACATCAGTTACATCAGCAAAGTTAAACCTTGGTATATGAATACTGATACTACAACTTTGCGTTATTACAAAGAAAAAGCAAAAATGCCTATAGATAAGCAGAGATTAACTTTAGAAGGTACAATGTTGAAGGAAGTAGAAATTAAGGGCCAAATAAAACTGAAAAGATTTATAGAAAAAACGGCGTGGGATGCCCGATTCTTTAAGAACATTAACGAAGATGAACTTAAAAAAAATAGTGGAAAAAAATTAAGAGATCTATTGTATGAGAAAATTGATGGTTTTACCATTGGGACGCCTCGTATAACCGTAATTGAACGGGGTATTCGTTACACGAAGCCAGGCTACAGGAATTACTTTATCGGCAATTCTTTAATTTCTCATATAATGATTGATAACATCAATACCCATCTTGCGGCATCGGGAATAGATGATCAATATAACTCTAACACGGATGGCAAAAGCAAAACGGCTGAAGACCCTGACATTTTTAGCACCAATGAACTTATTTTGAATACGTTAAATGCAGAAGATGTAAAAGACATAACTGTTTATAAAGGGCAGGCAAATTATTTTTTAGATATTACCACAAGAAGTGG
>SEDG01000679.1 GCA_004295885.1 Pedobacter sp.
TCAGCAAATAAAATAGCACTGTTACCTTTTGAATAAGTTAACACCATCTTGTAACCTTTAGTTTTTGAGTATGTTTTTAAATAATCAGCAATTTTGTTGTAAAGTGCTTCTTGTTCTTTAGCATTTTCGTTTTGTAAAGCAGCACCTGCATTTTGCTGATAAGCTTTTAACTCTTGGTCTTTACGTTGTAATCTTTGCTCGGTTGCAGCTCGTTGGTCAGCAGGTAGAGTATTAGCTTGTGCTTGGTAAGCTTGTACCTCACGTTGAAAAGCTTGGCCTTTAGCAGCTAGGTCAGCTTCTGCAGCTTTACCTTTAGTTTCCATTTTAGCTTTAATATCTTTTGCATATTCGTATTTAGTTAACAATGAGTCAGAGTTAACGTAAACGATTTTCTCATCAGCAGCAACAGTTGCACTAGACGTTTTTGCAGCCGTAGCATCAGTTTTGGCATCCTTATTTCCACAAGCAGACAGTACTGAAACTATTGCTATTGCAGTAGCTAAACTGCTTACTTTTAATGTAGTTATCTTCATTCTATTTTATTAAATTTTAGCAAATATAAAAATCAAAACCGAGTATCCTAAAAATAGGCGTTTTTTAATCTAAAATCAGATGATTTCAACACTCAAATAGTTATCCACAATGTGCCTTAAGTGGTAAAAAATGGTTATTTTTGATTCTTTATGTATTAAATAAAATTATGAGCGAAGAAAAAGATCCAAACTCAAATTATGGAGCCGATAATATACAGGTTTTAGAAGGTTTAGAGGCTGTTCGTAAGCGTCCTTCGATGTATATCGGTGATACCGGAATTAAAGGTTTGCACCACCTTGTTTACGAAGTAGTAGATAACTCGATAGATGAGGCTTTGGCTGGTCACGCAGATACCATTTATGTAAATATTCTAAAAGATAATTCGATTAGAGTTGAAGACAATGGTCGCGGTATTCCAACTGGGATAAATAAGAAAGAAAATAAATCAGCATTAGAAATCGTAATGACGGTTTTACACGCTGGTGGTAAATTTGATAAAGACACCTATAAAGTTTCTGGAGGTTTGCACGGTGTTGGGGTAAGTTGCGTTAACGCTTTATCCACTCACTTAAGAGCAGAAGTTCATCGCGAAGGCGAAATATGGGTGCAGGAATACAACATTGGTAAACCTTTGTACGATGTTAAACAAATTGGAACTACAGAAAAACGTGGTACAATTGTAACATTTAGTCCAGATGCGACCATCTTCACCCAAACAACTGAATATCGTTTTGATACTTTGGCATCTCGTCTACGTGAATTATCATTCCTAAACAAAGGAATTAGCCTAACATTGGTAGATGAGCGTGAAACTTTGGCTGATGGGACTTTCTTAACTGAAGTTTTCAAATCTGAAGGTGGTCTAAAAGAATTTGTTCAGTTTTTAGATGGAACTCGTCCATCGTTAATTCCTGAGCCAATTTATGTAGAGGGAATTAAAAACGGTATTCCTGTAGAGTTGGCTATGCAATACAATGACAGCTACTCAGAAAATGTTCACTCTTATGTAAACAACATTAATACGCACGAAGGTGGAACTCATATTGCTGG
>SEDG01000680.1 GCA_004295885.1 Pedobacter sp.
TTTTGTTTGCTCTTGTACCTTTTGTGGTTTTTGTATATGCTGCTACAGCTTTTTTTCGTAACTCTTAGAAAATTTTCACAATTTAGCCTTATTCGCATTTGGCTCTGATCAGCTATGCTCAATTATCATGTATATGAAAAAATTATTCCTTTTATTCTTATTACCGCTCCAGCTTTTTGCCCAAAAATTTACACCCGCAGAAATTGCGGCTTACCAAGCACAAGCTAAAAAGGTAAATATTATAAGAGATAAATGGGGAATTCCTCATATTTATGGTAAAACGGATGCAGACGCGGTTTTTGGCTTATTATATGCACAATGCGAAGATGATTTTAAACGCGTCGAGTTAAATTACGTTGAAAAACTAGGCCGATTGGCTGAAATCAATGGAGAATCTGCCGTGTTTAACGATTTGCAAATTCGGTTGTTATTTGATAGTACAGAAGCAAAAGCTGATTACGCTAAAGCACAACCTTCCTTTAAAAAACTGCTAGATGCTTATGCGGCTGGCATAAATTACTACTTACATAAAAACCCAAAAGTTAAACCTGCATTACTAACTAGATTTAAGCCTTGGTTTCCTTTAATGTGGACTGATGGAAGTATCGGCGCCATTAATACTGCCGATTTAACCATTGAGGAGTTAAAGAAGTTTTACACCGGCGACCATTTGCCAACTGCTTATAATCCTGTAATTAAAGACCAACATAGTGGCTCAAATGGTTTTGCGTTTGCGCCAAGTATGACCGAGTCTGGAAATGCGATTTTATATATCAATCCACATACTACTTTTTATTTTAGACCTGAAGTGCAAATGCAAAGTGAAGAAGGTTTAAATGCTTATGGCGCCGTTACTTGGGGTCAGTTCTTCGTGTACCAAGGCTTTAACGAACATTTAGGCTGGATGCACACCTCAAACAATGTCGACATTGCAGATATGTATGCAGAGAAAATTACCAAAACTGAGAAAGGTTTATTTTACGAATATGATAAAAAGAAGTTTCCTGTAACACAAAAAAAGATAAACATTAGCTACTTAGATGGAACTGCATTAAAAACTAAAAACTTTACCGCTTACTTTACGAACAATGGCCCAGTAATGGCGATGAGAGAAGGCAAATGGATTAGTTTAAAAGCTAAGAACAGAAATGCGCAAAGTTTGGTTCAAAGTTGGATACGTACCAAAGCAAAGAGCTTTGAGGAATATCAAAAAGCGATGGATTTAAAAGCGAATGCCTCAAATAATACCGTTTATGCAGACGCCCAAGGAAACATCGCCTTTTGGCATGGTAATTTTATTCCGATTAGGGATATAAAATATAACTGGAGCGATGTTGTTGATGGGACTACATCAGCTACTGCTTGGAAAGGTTTGCACAATGTGAAAGATATGGTTCACGTGTACAATCCTGCAAATGGTTGGTTACAAAACTGCAACTCTACTCCTTTCAGCTCAGCAGGGAGAAACAGTCCGATAAAAGCAAACTACCCAAGTTACATGGCTCCAGATGGTGAGAACTTTAGAGGAGTTGCGGCCGTTAAACTATTAAGCAGGCCAGTTAAGTATACCATAGAAAAGGTTAAGGCTACGACAGAATTTGCTAAAAGTGCCCGACCAAATGATTTATTAGATCCTTTAAAAGCAACCATAGCCGACTTAACCAAACGTTTTGGTAAATGGCAAATTGCTTGGGGCGAAGTGAATAGGTACCAACGTTTAACAGGAGCTATTAGAGAAAAGTATGATGATAACTTACCTAGTTTACCAGTTGGATTTGGTTCAGCCATGTGGGGTCAGCTAGGTTCTTACATTAGTAACCCTTTTAAAACCAACAAACGTTATGGTTATAGTGGCAATAGTTTTGTCTGTGTAGTTGAATTTGGCAAAAGAATAAAAGCCAAATCTATTTTAGCAGGTGGAAATAGTGGTAACCCTAACTCCAAGCATTTTACAGACCAAGCATTGATGTATACCAAAGGCGAGTTTAAAGATGTGTTATTTTACAAAGAAGATGTTTTAAAACATATGGAGAGAAGTTATCAGCCAGGGCAATAAACAAACCGGATCCTCCCATGAATTGAAGATTTTTAAAAGTCTAATACTTGTTGAGAACTAATATTTCATATAAGCTGCACCGACTGGTTGAGTGACTTTATAGTTCTTAGAAATTAAATCGAACTCAATTACATCTCCGCTTACTTTATAGCCATTTTTATCTGTAAAAGTTGCCATGTGGGCTTTAATAAGATTAGAGTCCTTCTCTACCTGCAATACCTTTCCATTTAGCGCATAACCATCTATTTTCAATTTTACATTACCGCTTACTGTTAACGTTCTATCCATTATAAGATTCACTTTTAAAGAATCATTATTGGCTTTCAATCTTTTCAGTAGTTCGTAAGCGGCAGATATGGTTGGGTGTTCGATTTGTGAAGATTTATTTACTACATATAGGGATGGTGTTGATGGCCTTTTTACAACATTTCCAGATGCTGCAATCGCTTTATAAGTTCCTTTTTTTACATCATAAATTATAGATTTAGAAACAATCTTGTCACCATTTTTGGTTTTAATAGTTGCTATTTTTGCCGTGATTATTCCATTATTTGTATCCCAAGTGATATCATATCTTCAGCTTCTAACTTAACCTCTCCAATCTCCATAAGACCGTTCTTTATGTAGGTGATGTCATTTTTTGTATCGACATGCATTGTTGAAGAAGATATTAATGTTGGTTTAGGAATTACATTTGAGCCTTTTATATCGCTTTTTTGACTTGACACTCGAGTATTAGTCGCAACTTTTTGAGAGCCATCTTTATTATAGAACTTATAAAAAAGTGATTCGTTTTGAAGCCCATAAGTTCTTATGTTTTTAGATATAGAAATCCAATCGTTAATTAGGTATGAAGTTGCAGCTTTTTTTACCTCATGTACAAATCGTAGCCTAACTACATCGCCCACTTTTAATGATTTGATATAGTCTGCATCGTCCGTTTGTGCTTTATTGATGTTAACGGTAAAGTCAAAACCGTTCTGTTTTAATTTTAGCACCAAGCCGTTCGCTACATTTGAAATTGTAGTTATAACAGGGTCGTTGAATCTCACTCTATTTGCCTCATACAAAAACGGATATTTTTCTGGGTCAGGTCTTACGAAAACTACAACACCTGCTTTTGATATTGATTTTGCGCCAATTTGCATATACGCACTCTTTTCGCTAAACCCGACATTATCAACCTGAACGGAAACCTTATCATTTTCCCGCAGAGATTTAAAACTTGTATTGTCTTTAGGGTAAGCAGTAAGTATAAAAGTTTCTTTTCCAACTTTGAAATACTTTCCATTGAATGAGAAAACATCATTTTTTACTGGTGTAAGGTCGGCGCCGATTGTACCTGTAAGTGTTTTGCCACTTAATGATGCTGCCTTTTTCGACTGTTCTTGATAGACAGCTGATTTAAAGTACGGGTTTGTCTGTTTTTTATTTGGCAATGCCAATTCTTTTTTCTTTTCCCTTTTCGGCACATCCTGT
>SEDG01000681.1 GCA_004295885.1 Pedobacter sp.
GCTCCATCGCAGCGGCGACAAATTTAACAAAAAGTGGGTGAGGATTAGCAACAGTTGACTTTAATTCTGGGTGAAATTGTCCACCAACAAAAAACGGATGATTTTTAAGCTCGATAATTTCTACCAATTTACTATCAGGGTTAATACCCGAAGCAGTCATTCCTGCATCTTCATATTGCGTTAAATAATCGCTATTAAATTCATAACGATGTCTGTGTCTTTCAGTTATGTGTTGTTTTCCATAAGCTGCAAAAGCCTTTGTGCCTTTCTTGATATCACATGGATAAGCACCTAAACGCATTGTACCACCTTTTAAAGTGATGTTTTTCTGCTCTTCCATCATGTTAATAACAGGGTGTTCAGAATTTTCATCAATTTCGGTCGTATTTGCATTTGTAAGTCCTAGCACATTTCTACCATATTCAATAACGGCACATTGCATACCTAAGCAAATTCCAAAAAATGGAATTTCATTCTCTCTAACGTATTTAATGGCTGTTATTTTCCCTTCAATACCGCGACTTCCGAAACCAGGAGCAACTAAAACACCATGTAGATGACTTAATTTTTCTTTTACATTATCGTCATAGATACTTTCAGATGGGATATATTCTACACGAACTTTACATTCATTTTTCGCACCTGCGTGAATAAAAGCTTCTGTAATAGATTTATAAGCATCAGGTAATTCTACATATTTACCAACTAAACCAATTCTAACATCAGCCGTTGGGTTTTTTAAACGACCTAAGAAATCTTTCCAGCTTTCCATGTCTGGTTCATTCTTGCTCGGAAGCTTTAATTTACTTAAAACAGTTTTATCCAATTGTTCCTTCATCATTAACAAAGGCACGCTGTAAATAGAAGACGCGTCTATCGATTCGACTACCGCATTAACGTTAACGTTACAAAAAAGTGCAATTTTTTTACGAATTTCTGGACTGATGTGATGTTCTGTACGGCAAACCAAGATATCCGGCTGGATGCCATACTCCAATAATGCCTTAACCGAGTGTTGCGTTGGTTTGGTTTTTAATTCTCCAGCAGCTGCTAAATATGGAACTAAAGTTAAGTGAATTACAATTGCGTTATTAGCACCTTCTTCCCATTTAAACTGACGAACAGCTTCTACAAATGGTAAAGATTCAATATCTCCAACTGTACCACCGATTTCTGTGATAACGATATCAAAATCGCCACTTTCACCTAAAATGCGCATGTTGCGTTTAATTTCGTCGGTAATGTGTGGCACAACTTGAACTGTTTTTCCTAAATAATCTCCAGCTCTTTCTTTATTAATTACATTTTGGTAAATACGACCAGTGGTGATGTTATTAGCCTGTGAAGTAGGAGTGTTCAAAAAACGCTCATAGTGACCTAAATCTAAATCTGTTTCTGCACCATCTTCTGTAACATAACATTCGCCATGCTCATAAGGATTTAATGTTCCTGGGTCGATATTGATATAAGGGTCAAATTTTTGGATGGTTACACGATAACCTCTTGCTTGTAAAAGTTTGGCTAATGAAGCGGAGATGATGCCCTTACCTAATGAGGAAGTAACACCGCCCGTAACAAAAAT
>SEDG01000682.1 GCA_004295885.1 Pedobacter sp.
GCTTGGTTTGCCAATGCATCACCGTTACGTAGTGGTTGGGCTTGGGGACAAAGTTATTTGCAAGACGGCGTTGCTGCTTTTGAAGCAGACTATGGCAAAGGAAAATTATTCGCCTTTGGCCCAGAAATTACCTTTAGGTCTCAAACACACGGTACATTTAAGTGGATGTTTAACCAATTGTATAAGCAAAAGTAACTCGTCATTGCGAGGAAGAACGACGAAGCAATCTATCCTGCAAGAAAGATTGCTTCGGACGATAAGTCTTCGACAAGCTCAGGCTGACAAGCACTTTAAACCCAGCTAACCAAAAGGTTAGTTGGGTTTTTACTTTTAGCTTACTATTCAAAAATCCATCAAGCGTACCTTTGTTTTATGAAAGTAGAAATTTGGTCTGACGTGATGTGCCCATTTTGTTATATAGGCAAAAGGCATTTTGAAAAAGCAATTGAGAAGTTACCATTTAAGGATGATATTGAAGTAGAGTGGAAGAGTTTTCAACTTAATCCAGAATATCACAATACAACCAACGAAGATTTATATACTTATTTAGCGAAATCCAAGGGGATGTCTGTTGTGCAAGCCAAACAAATGACTGGTCAGGTTGTTGGAATGGCTTCAAGTGTTGGGTTGAATTTGAACTTCGATACCAATGTTCCCGCTAATTCTTTTGATGCACACCGATTCTTGCATTTCGCTAAAAGTAAAGGATTACAAGACCAAGCTGAAGAAGCGTTGTTTAACGCACATTTTATGGGTGCAAAAGATATTGCTAAACACGAAACTTTAATCAGCATTGCCAAAGATTTAGGACTAAACGCAACCGAAACTTTAAATGTTTTGCAGGGCGATGATTTTGCAGAAGCCGTTGGTTATGATGTTTATGAAAGTCAACAAATTGGCATTAGAGGGGTTCCTTATTTTGTGTTCGACAGGAAATATGCTTTATCTGGCGCACAACCAATTCCTGCGTTCGAGCAGGCGATTGTACAAAGTTTTACTGAATGGCAAGCTACGCAGCCTAAAACGCTACTAAAATCATTAAATAAAAACGATGATGCGATTTGCGATGAGAATGGATGTGAAATTTAGTCACCTTTTGTCATTGTGACGAATGAAGAATCTTAAAAAGGGTCTTCTTCCTAAGATTCTTCGATGACAAATTATTTATATTTTCCTAATTCCATCCTCCACCTAAAGCTTGATAAATATTTACCATTGCGTTTAGTTGTTTTTTCTTTGTTTCTATTAACTCTAACTTTGCTTCCAAGGCATCACGCTGTGTCATTAAGACCTCAAAATAATCTGCTCTAGCAGAACGAAAAAGGTCGCTAGAGATATCAACGGATTGTGTTAATGCCAAAACCTGCTTTGTCTTTAAATCATAACTTTTTTCTAAGTTTCTTATATTCGAAAGTTGATTAGCCGTTTCGATGTATCCATTTAAAATAGATTTTTCATAATTGTAAATCGCTTGTACCTGCTTTGCATTAGCGGTAAGATAATTTGCTTTTATCGCATTTTTATTAATTAGAGGGCCAGCTAAATCTCCAGCTAAAGAATACAACAAGGATTCGGGAGCTCT
>SEDG01000683.1 GCA_004295885.1 Pedobacter sp.
TTGTATATAAAATGCGATAAAGCGCCAAAATTCACAAAAACGTGCCATACCTCGTGACTGTGAAAAAACCTATTCATCTGTTTATCTTTAGCATAGTAGTAAGTTCCGCCAACGTAAAACAAACCACCAAGAATTAGCCAAACTATAGCTGCCATCGGTAAAGTTTCTAGCATTTTTTTGAGAAAGGGAATAACCAAACAACCCATCGCAATATATAATCCTGTAGAAACCATTTGGTTTTTAAGTCGGTTAAAGATTTTTAGCAAACAGCCAATTAAGGCGATTAGCCAAACCAATCCGAATAATAACCAACGCAACCAGCCATCGAAGATGAGTAGTGCAGTTGGCGTAAATGACCCCGCAATCATTAAATAAATGCAGCAGTGGTCAAATTTTTGCCAAAACCTTATGCCATATTCCGTTTTAGGAACAGCGTGATAAGTTGCACTAACACTAAATAAAATCAGAATTCCGATTCCGTAAATGTATGCTGCTGAATATTCGAAATAAGTATTCGCTTTTTGCAACAAAAGATACAAAGCAGGAATTGCCAACAAAGCAGGAACAAGGTGTGTGATAAAATTCCCTGGTTCTCTAATGTAGCTACTTTTGTTCATCAGTTTCTTCAGCTGAATCTTCTCGCACTGGCCTTTCTCTTGCTATTTTATCGAAGATTTTATCCATGTGTTCTACATATTCATTCGTATCATCTACAAAAAAGGTAAGCGTAGGAATAACCCTCGCCTGATGGCGAATACGTGAACCTAACTTATACCTAATCTCACTAGAATGTGAGTTTACGGTAGCCAGTGATAAACTTGTATTGTTAGTGTTTAAAAAGCTTAAATATACTTTAGCCACTGCCAAATCTGGCGATACACGAACCTTTGTAATCGTTACCAATGTATTAGGCAAATAAGCAGCCCCTTCGCGTTGAAAAATAGCAGCAAGCTCTTCCTGTAATAACCCTGCAAACTTCTGTTGTCTTTTACTTTCCATGTTCTATATTCTTTTTGCTAATTGTATTTCCCGCAGATAACACAGATTTCGCAGATTATTTTTATCTTTTTACTTCGTTCAAAACGAATTGCCAAGTAGGATATTTTGATTTACTATTAATATTCGCCTTATAAAGCGCTAACATTTTATTGTCGAAAAAATCTGCCAAGGCTATACTCGTTCTAGCTTCCGTTGGTTTAAAAAGCGTACCAGCAATATAACCTTTTTCGCCATTTGCTGCTCTTTTCTTGTCGAACGATGATTTAGAGTTTACCCATTCTGCGTGAGTTTTTTCTCCCGTAAAAAACGGAACTAACCAATCTACCGAGCCTTTCAACGAACTTCCTTCTGTCGATTTATAACTGTAAGGATTATCGCCAAATTTACCATCTCGTTTCAAAATTGTTGCCGCAACCATTAAAGGGTCAACATCATAAATATGATAATGCAACGCATCTCTTTCGTGGAAATCATAACTACTTCCATCAGCATTTAGGTTTTTGGCGATTTGTTTTTTATAAATATCCATCACCCAAAGCTTCAGTTTCTCATCATTAATGGCCCAAGCTACCTCAGCGGGTCGCCTTGTAAAATGCCTTCTGTTAAAAGTGTATCCGCTGGATTTGGAGTTGCCAACAAAGCTTCATCAGCGTCTTTCAATAAACTTTCCCAATGTTTTTTAGCATCAACATTTGTTTTAATAATACGTTGTAATTTCTTCATCTCTGCTGCATTTAAACTTACAACTTGAGCCTTGGTTACAGTAAATAGCAAACAGCAAATACAAAAAAGCAAGATTCTTTTCATTACAGTAGGGATTTGGTATTCGCTAATATAACAACTTATCGTATGGATACCTCGAAGTATGCAAAGCTTTTACTTTATCGTAAAGCAATTGCTTAAACTCTTCGATGTTTTCCTTTTTAGTTGCCGAAATAAAAATAGCAGGTGCATTGTTGTGTGCCATCCAGCTCTTTTTAAAATCTCCCAAAGTTAAAGGCGCAACCTCTTCTTCTAAATTAAACTCGTCAATTTCTGGCGTAACGTAAGCATCAATTTTGTTGAAAATCATAATCGTATCCTTATCCCTTGCACCTAAATCGTTCAAAGTTTCGTTCACGGTATGTATTTGGTCTTCGAAATTCGGATGAGAAACATCCACTACGTGCACCAAAACATCTGCTTCCCTAACTTCATCTAAGGTAGATTTAAAACATTCTACCAAATGGTGAGG
>SEDG01000684.1 GCA_004295885.1 Pedobacter sp.
AGAAGACCCGAATTTAATATTGATAAAGGTAACGCCTAATGCTGCTGAATATTGGGATTCGAGTGCTAGTAAAATGGTAGTGGCATTTAAAATGTTGAAGGCAATTGTTACTGGTGACACGCCAGATATGGGTAAACACGATACGATGAAATTTTAATATTATTTATATATGTTAATTGGAAGTCTAACCTTACGGTTAGGCTTTTTTTGTATAATTGCATTATGACTTTCGAGAATAACTTAGCCTTCGCACAAGCTTTAGACCAACAAGATATTTTAAGGGAAATGCGTGATGAATTTTTGTTTCCGCAACACAAAGGTAAAACATTTATATATCTGTGTGGGAACTCTTTAGGGTTACAACCTAAAGTAGCAAGAGAGGTGTTAGAGGTACAGTTAAATAACTGGCAGACCTTAGCAGTTGAGGGTTGGTTCGAGGGCGATTCACCTTGGATGTTTTATCATAAGGAACTGAAAAGATTAATGGCTCCTATTGTTGGTGCAAAGTCTTCGGAAGTTTGCCCTATGAATACTTTAACCGTTAATCTTCATTTATTAATGGTTAGTTTTTATCAGCCGAAGGCGAAAAAATATAAAATCATAATGGAAGCTGGTGCATTTCCATCAGACCAATATGCCATAGAAAGTCAAGTTAGATTCCATGGTTTTAATCCAGCAGATGCCATTATTGAAGTAAAACCTAGGGAAGGAGAATATACTTTAAGAACAGAAGATATTCTAAAAGCTATTGAAGAAAATGGAAATGAGATAGCTTTAGTGCTGTTTGGAGGTGTAAATTACTTCACAGGACAGTGGTTTGATATGCCGGCAATCACTACGGCTGGACATGGGATTGGTGCAATTGTAGGGTTTGATTTAGCTCATGCGGCAGGTAATGTACCTTTGCAATTAAATGATTGGGGGGTAGATTTTGCTTGTTGGTGTTCTTATAAATATCAAAACGCTGGTCCAGGTGGCATTAGTGGAATATTTGTTCACGAAAAACATTTTACAGATACTTCTCTAAATCGATTTGCGGGTTGGTGGGGCTATAAAGAGGAACAACGCTTTAAGATGGAAAAAGGATTTATTCCCGAGTTAGGAGCAGATGGTTGGCAGGTGAGTTGTACGCAAGTAATGCCTATGGCTTTATATCATGCTTCACTTCAACTTTTCGAAAAAGCGGGGCCTATAGATGCATTAAGAAGTAAAAGTAAAACTTTAAGTTCTTATATGTTTTACATTATAAATGCAGTAAATAACGAATTGGGTTACGAGCAATTTAAAATTATTACCCCTGGGAACGAAGAAGATAGAGGAGCTCAAGTTTCTATCATAGCAAAAGCAGATGGGAAAAAAATATTCGACCAGTTAGTTGCCAATAATGTTCTTGGAGATTGGAGGGAACCAAATGTAATTCGCCTTAGTCCAGTACCAATGTATAACAGTTTTGAAGATGTTTTTAAAACTGGTGAGTTGTTGTTATCCATTAGCCAAAATCTTAAATGATAAATTACAATCCTAAAGAGTGGATGAGTTTCATCTTCCACGTTCATAAGTCAGATACCTTTAGAAA
>SEDG01000685.1 GCA_004295885.1 Pedobacter sp.
GTTTCCCTTTTTTACCGAATCTTTGCAATCTGATTTTAGTTGCCATTTTTCTTTTAAGTTTATGTATTCAACATAGTTCCCGGAGCTTCGTGCTTGCGGGGATGCAAAAGTAAGTAAAATACTAATAACTAGCAAACTGCATTATTTTATATTCAAATAACATTACTCCAACAGCGAATTTGGATATTTACATTTATGAAGATAGCTATAGATATGGACGAAGTCCTAGCCGACCCCATTAAAAAATTTATTCAACTTTATAACCGCGATTACGACATTCCTTTAGATTTAAAAATAGATGCGGGCAATGAGATTTATCAACACATTCCCGAACACATTAAAAATAAATGGTTCGATTATATAAATGAAAAAGGATTTTTTAGGGATTTAGAGCTCATTGAAGGAAGTGTTGAAGCCGTAAAAAAACTACAAGAAAAACACGAAGTATATATCGTGTCCGCAGCAATGGAATTCCCAAATTCTTTAGAAGATAAATATCATTGGTTAGCAGAACATTTTCCATTTATTAGTTGGAAAAACATTATTTTCTGTGGCGAGAAGATTGTGAACACTGATATAATGATAGACGATAGAGCCAAAAACTTCATCGATTTTAAGGGTAGAACATTGTTATTCACCTCGCCCCATAATCTTTTATTAACCGAATATGAGCGTGTAGATAATTGGCAACAAGTTTTAGATAAGTTGATGTAAGTAGAAAAGTCAGGATTCCGAAAGTCCGGAAGATTTAAGTTTGAAAGGCAAAAACCGTATATCAATTAACGTCAGTCGGGCTTGCCGCTAAATCTTTTTATTTTCAGCTTTGACAACTTCTTTCCGTCGTATTATAAAGTTGTCAAAGCTTAAGAGAAAACAAAAAGGATATCGCTCCAATCCCGCTTATTATCGAAAACCTGTGCTTCTATTAAGGTTTCCCGACTAGAGACTTAGAACCTCCACAACCTATCCTTCTTCTAAAATTTAAACTCCCCTATCAGATGCCCCTTATTTTTATTTCCCTCTTCTAGCGGAAGTATGATTATTTTTCTTTCTTGTTTCCCTGTAGCATATCTGGTATAAATTTCAGCGGTAACAGTTGTTGGCCCGCCAATGCTTACCTGTCTATCACCATAATAATCTACTTCTATTTTATAGTTTCCTTTAATTGCCTTCTTCAGCATAAACTGCTCCGGCCCGTATCCATCCGTAAAATCATTGCTTATTCTACCACCAATAGCGGTGCTTTGGTTACTGTAATAACATTTTTCACCATTAGGGTCTGTTAACCACAAGTCAATATCCGTGTCGTTTTTATTCCAATTTAAAACCACTCGAATATCTACGAGTAATGGCTGAATTAGTCTTTTATCAATTCCTTTAGTGTTTAATAAGCTCCCGTATTTTGCAATCAAATTATTTATCTCTGCAATGATAATTTCTTCAATGCCATCATCTCTATTAGATGTTTGAGTATTGTAAGTTTGAGTAAGCACCTTATACAGGTTATCCAATGCCTGTTGGTAAGCACCATTATCGGCCAATGCCAAAGCGTAATCTCGATAACTTTGCGCAT
>SEDG01000108.1 GCA_004295885.1 Pedobacter sp.
AAATTCATTTTGCTAACCACCATTTTTGCCACTTGTTTTTTCTTAATGTTTAGAGTTGTGCCAGTATTTTTTAAGCAAGAATGGCACATAGATGAAGCAACCATAGGTTTAATTTTAGGTGTAAATGGAGCAATCATCGCATTGCTAGAAATGGTGATGATTAGTAAATTAGAAAATAAACGTTCTCCCCAGTTTTACATCATTGCAGGGGTTTTAGTTACTGGTTTGTCATTCGCTGTTTTAATGATTCCCAAGTTTTTACCCATCGTGGTTGCCTTATTAAGCATAGTTTGTTTTACGTTTGGCGAAATGTTTGCCATGCCCTTCATCAATACTTTTGTCATCAAAAGAAGTAACGAATTTAACAGAGGAATGTATGCTGCAGGATTTATGATAAGCTGGTCAATTGCTCAAGTTGTTGCGCCAATGGCAGGATTTTATCTCGCAGAAAAATTTGGTTATAATGTGCTATTTATTTGTATGACTATCATGCTGATACTCTGTGCGTATGGTTATGGCGCCTTAAATTATAAGGAAGAATAAACCACAGGTTAAAAAATATTTCTTCAATCCGCTCAAACAATTTAGTTTGTTCATCTGTTTTTCATTTTAATGAAATCATTTAAGATTTTATAATCAATAATAACTCTCTACAAAAAAAACTAATAGATGAAAAAAAGAATACACATTTTAGAAGATGATAAAGACATAGGTTACATCATCGAGTTTTTATTAAAAGATGAAGGATATGAGTTACAACTTTCATCAACCTTTAAAGAAATGAAAAGTAAGTTAAAAGATTCAATTCCAGACCTTTTCATTTTAGATGTAATGTTGCCAGATGGTAACGGCATCGAAATCTGTCACGATTTAAAAAATGACATTTTCACCAAACATATTCCTGTTATCGTAATGTCTGCCAACGTTCGTAGCAAACAAATGAGCGAAATGGCAACGCCAGATGATTACATCAGCAAGCCATTTGATTTGGATGATATCGAAAACAGAATCAAAAAATTACTGGATAAAAAAGAAGTAGCATAATTAATACTTTAAAAGGATGGACAAATTGTTCATCCTTTTTTGTTTGCATAAAAAGCTCCGTGTCTCTAAAGGAAGGATTGCGGTGGTGCTATTAGTAAAGCAAATTCAGCATTTCAATTAATGTTAGTCCTGCTTTTCGTTTCAAGTTCTCGCTACGCGGTGGGCTTTTTCACTCCAATCAGGTTTATTTAACAAAAGCCTGTGGTTCTGTTGATCTCCGCCCTGCGAATCTCACATCTCAAATCTCACATCTAATATCATATATCTCAATTCTCTTTATTAATTTGCGCCTTCAATTATTAAAATGGCTGCCGAAGAAAGTAACTATCATATTAACCAAACCTTCGAAAAAATTTCAATCCTTCCTAAGGGATTAAGAGAAACCCAATTTGACGAATGCACCTTTAAAAATTGCGACCTAACTGATGCAGATTTTTATGGTTGCGATTTTATAAAATGCACCTTCGATAATTGCAATCTCAGTATGGTTAAATTTGGTGCTATTGGTTTTGATGGTGTAGAATTTGTTAATTGTAAAATGGTCGGAGTTGATTTTTCTAACACAAAGGATTTTCTTTTTGGTGTAGATTTTTCTGATTGCATTTTAGATTATGCAGCTTTTATGAAAAAGAAAAATAAGAAAGGTAAGTTCAAAAATTGCTCGTTAAAAGGAACTGATTTCTCTGAAGCAGATTTAACCGATGCTAAATTTGAACGGTGTGATTTAAGTGCTGCCGTTTTTATGCGAACTATTTTGAGTGGTGCTAACTTTACCTCTTCGTATAATTTCACCATCGACCCAGAAAAAAATCAATTAAGAAAAGCTAAATTTTCTCCAGATGGATTAATCGGCCTTTTGGCTAATTATGGTATCATTGTTGAGAATTAAATAATAATAACAAACCAAACACGTTCTCCATAACTAACATTAAAATATGAACATCAAGAAATTATTATCGCTTGCTCTTGTAGCGGCGCTTCCACTTCTATCATCCGCACAACAAAAAGCTAACTGGCAAAACCTAGACCTTAAAACCGATACAACCTTTGGCATCAGTACCGAAAAGGCATATAAAGAATTATTAAAAGGCAAAAAATCAACTCCTGTTTTGGTAGCTGTACTAGATGGAGGTGTAGATTTAAACCATGAAGATTTAAAACGAGTAATCTGGACTAACAAAAAAGAAGTAGCAGGTAACGGCGTAGATGATGACAAAAATGGATATATAGATGATGTTCATGGCTGGAATTTCCTTGGTGGTAAAAATGGTTCAGTAGAATTTGAAACCTTAGAACTTACTCGTTTAGTACGCCGAGACAATGCCCGTTTTGCTGGCGTTACTGCCTCAACGGTTGCAGCAAAAGATAAAGCAGATTACGAAGCTTTTGTAAATAATCGCATAGAACTTGAAAAACAATTGGGTACTGCTAAAAGCGATTTAGAAGGGATTACAGGTTTTAAATATTATTTAGACTTGGTGGTTAAGAAAATTGGAAAAGAAAATCCAACCGCTGCAGATTTCACTGCGTTTAAAGCAACAACCAAGCAAGAAGAAGGAATCAAGGCAGCTGTTTTAGGTGTGCTAAGCGAAATGGATTTCAAAACATTTTACGAAACTCAAATTCAAGCTGGTGTAAAACAATTAACAGAGCAAGTAAAATATAACTTAAATGTAGATTACGACCCTAGAAGCATCGTTGGTGATAATCCAAATGATAGCAAGCGGTAAAATATGCAGTAAGTAAAGATGTTTTATTGGTTCATGCAGCAGGTAACGACAACAATGATGTTGATGTAGAAAACAATTTCCCAACTGCAAAATATTTAGATGGTGGCATCGCTAGCTCTTGGCTTACAGTGGGTGCTTCTGGTCCAAAAGACGATGAAACTTTAAAAGCAGCGTTCTCTAACTATGGTAAAACATCAGTTGATGTATTTGCGCCAGGTGTACGAATCCTTTCTACAGTACCTGATAATAACAAATACATTGAAGAAGACGGAACAAGTATGGCAGCTCCAGTGGTAACTGGTTTGGCAGCATTAATTCGTTCTTATTATCCAAAATTAACAGCAGTACAGGTAAAAGAGATCATTATGAAATCTGTAGTAAAAGTTAATCATAATGTTTCTACCATGAAAGGTGCAGATACAGTGAGCATTCCATTTGCTGATTTATGTGTAAGTGGCGGAATTGTAAATGCTTATAATGCTTTAAAGTTAGCAGCAACTTATAAGTAAGATATTTAATAAAAGATTTTTGAAAGCCTCCTCAATTTATTGGGGAGGCTTTTATGTTTAATAACCTTTCAGTCACCCTCACTTAACCACCCACCTAACTTTAGCTATAAATTAAAAGCAGTTCACAGGTATTTAATTAGGAGTTAACAAGGTGTCTAACCCTTTGATGACCTTGTTTTGACCTTGTTATCACCCTGTAATCACCTTGTAAATTGCACGCAGAGATACGATGACGCTACTACAGTGATTGAACAATAAATTAATCATAGGTTAATTGCGATGAGGGCATTTCCTTAATTGGGAAAGCTGAGGTCTACGGTCTACCAGCCATAGGCCTCTTAGTTGCTTTAAAGACTAGGCCAAAATTTCTCCCGGCAATGTCTAGAAAGGCTGTTTAAAAGAGTAGTTCCTTGAAAGAAGCCGTGGGTAAAATTACTAAATTTCTCACAAATAAGCAATAAATTACTATGCATGCAGAATAAATTTAAAATCGGTTGTTGTAGAAAAGATAATTTATTAGATTTGAGAAACAGCAATTAAATAAAGCTCATTGCTGTTAACTATCTAGCCAAATTTAATAAGCTACTCCATGTCTACAGCAATAACAAGAGTATTCGACCTTTTAAAATACAACCTCGAAAAATTCCCGAAGCAAGAATTTGTTAGTGGAAAGATAAACGGGATATGGAAAAAATATAGCACTCAAGATTTTTGTGACACCACAGATAATTTAAGTCGTGGATTAACAACCATTGGCATTGGCAAAGGTTCTCGTGTTGCGGTCATGTCGGCAAACAGACCCGAATGGAATATCTGCGATTTCGCTATCATGCAACTAGGCGCTTATCAAATTCCCTTATATCCAACTTTAGCAGAACACGATGTTAAGTTTATTATCGAAAACGCAGATATAACCACAGTGTTTGTAAGCGATGAAGCGATATACAAAAAAGTAAAAGCTGTTGCTACTCAGCTTAAAAATCCAATTCAGATTTATTCTTTTAACAAAGTTGAAGGCGCAACCCATTGGGAGAGTTTAGTAGAGGCTGGGAAAGCGACCGACATTGATTTAGAAACGTATAGAAATGCGGTAACAGCCGAAGATATTTTAACCATCATATATACTTCAGGAACAACCGGGACACCAAAGGGCGTAATGTTAACACATGATAATTTAGTTCAGAATTTCGAAAAGTCATCAGTTTTACTACCGCACGGAATAGATAAGGCTTTAAGCTTTTTGCCTCTTTCTCATATTTTTGAGCGATTAGTTTCTTACCTCTACGCTTACGGAGGTGTCTCTATTTATTATGCCGAAAGTATTGATACCATAGTTGCCGACATACAAGAGGTAAAACCTAATGCATTTTCTACCGTTCCGAGATTATTGGAAAAGGTTTACGACAAGATAATGGAAAAGGGCAAGGACTTAACGGGCATCAAAAGAGGAATTTTCTTTTGGTCTTTAGCTTTGGCCGAAAAATTTGACCATAACAACGGGTGGTGGTATAATTTCAAATTGTCTATTGCTCGTAAATTGGTATTTAAGAAATGGCAGGAAGCTTTAGGTGGTGGCATTGTGGTTATCGTTTCGGGAGGAGCGGCCTTAAATCCAAGGTTAAATAGAATCTTCTGGGCGGCAGGTATGCCAATTTTTGAAGGTTATGGTTTAACTGAAACTTCGCCAGTAATAACTGTAAATCATTTTGGAGAAACGATGTTTGGTACAGTGGGCACGGCAATTGAGGGAGTAGAGATTAAAATTGCTGAAGACGGAGAAATTCTAGCTCGTGGTCATAACATCATGAAAGGTTATTACTTGAGAGATGATTTAACCGCCGAGACGATAGACAACGATGGTTGGTTCCACACGGGTGATATTGGTGAAATTTTGAATGGTAAATTCCTCAAAATAACCGACCGTAAAAAGGAAATTTTCAAAACAGCTGGCGGAAAATACATTGCGCCGCAAATGTTAGAGAACAGGTACAAGGAATCTCCTCTAATTGAGCAGATAATGGTGTTAGGTGAAAATATGAAATTTCCAGCGGCATTAGTTGTTCCCACTTTTCCAGCTTTGAAAGCTTGGTGCACTCATAAAGGGATTCCTTATAGCACCAATGAGGAAATGATTAAAAATGAGTTAGTTTTGGAAAAATATAACAGCATAATTTCCGACCTTGGAAAAGAATTTGGCAAATGGGAGCAGGTTAAACGTTTTGCACTGTTGGCCAAAGAGTTTAGCATAGATGGAGGAGAGTTAACACCGAAACTAAGCTTTAAACGTAAAGTTATATTAGAAAAAAATAAAAACGCCATCGATAAAATTTACAAGGATGCAGAAAATTACAAACCAGAATCTTAGGCTGAAGAAAATAGCTAGTTCCTTATTAATCATTAGTTTGCTTTTTGGTTGCGCTGGTGGTCATCTTGGTAAAAATAATAGCGGAGAGTATTACAACGGGATGGTAGTTTCTGCGAATGAAATAGCATCAGAAGTTGGTGTAGACATTCTTAAAAAAGGCGGTAATGCAGTAGATGCGGCCGTTGCTGTTCAATTTGCTTTAGCAGTTGTGTATCCAAATGCTGGTAATATTGGCGGCGGTGGTTTTATGGTTTATCGCTCTGCCAAAGGCGAAATCAATTCATTAGATTTTAGAGAAAAGGCTGCTGCAAACGCTGGAAGAGATATGTATTTGGATGCGGCTGGTAATCCGATAGTAGATAAAAGTTTATATGGACAATTAGCTGCTGGCGTTCCAGGTTCTGTAGCAGGAATGGTGGAAGCGCATCAGAAGTATGGTCATTTAAAATGGGAAGATTTGGTTGCGCCTGCAGTTCGTTTAGCCGAAGAAGGATTTAAATTATCGGCAAGACAAGCAAGAGAGTTAAATGGCTTGAAAGGCAGGTTCAAAAAATTAAATCCCTTGGGTACAGCCTTGTTAAAAGACTCGCCGTGGGCAGAAGGGGATGTGTTGGTGCAGAGTGAATTGGCTAATACTTTAAAATTAGTTGCATCACAGGGTAGAAATGGTTTTTATGAAGGGGCAGTTGCCGATTCAATTGTTGCCGAAATGCAACGTGGTGGTGGTATTATTAGCAAACAAGATTTGGCGAATTATAAGGCCGTTTGGCGTAAACCTGTAACGGGAAATTATAGAGGTTACGAAGTGGTTACCATGCCTCCTCCTTCAAGTGGCGGAATTGCTTTAATTCAGTTATTAAAGTCAGTCGAGCCTTATCCATTATCAAAGTGGGGTTTCAATACAGATTCCACTGTTCAAGTGATGATTGAAGCAGAGAGAAGAGTTTATGCAGATAGGGCAGCTCATTTGGGCGACCCTGATTTTTATCCTGTACCACAGAAAAAACTGATTGAAGATGCTTATATCAAACAAAGAATGAGCTCATTTAATTGGAACAAAGCAAGTACAAGTGCCGAAATTAGTGCCGGAGAAATTCCACCTGCAGAACATCCAGAAACAACACATTTCTCTATTGTAGATAAAGCTGGGAATGCAGTTTCTATCACAACAACTTTAAATGGTTCTTATGGTGCTGGTGTGGTGGTTAAAGGAGCTGGCTTCCTTTTAAATAATGAAATGGATGATTTCTCGGTAAAGCCAGGTGCGCCAAATATGTATGGTTTAGTTGGCGGAGAGGCCAATGCTATAGCCCCAAATAAGAGAATGTTAAGCTCAATGACACCAACTATCTTAGCCAAAGATGGTAAATTATATATGGTAGTTGGTACGCCAGGTGGCTCTACAATTATTACTTCTGTTTTTCAGACTATTTTAAACGTAGTTGATTTTAACCAGTCAATGCAAGCTGCGGTTAATGCTAAAAAATTCCATCACCAATGGTTGCCAGACCAAGTTAGTGTAGAAGAAAAAGCCATAGATAGTTTGACAATGATAAGGCTAAAAGCTAAAGGTTATACGCTGGTTAAGAGTGGCCCGATTGGTAGAGTAGATGCAATTCTTAAAACCAAATGGGGTTATTATCAAGGTGGTGCCGACCCAAGGGGGGATGATAAAGCGGTGGGATGGTAAGTAGGAAATAGGAAATAGATTTATCATCGTCATTGCGAACTGAAGCATAGGGCATTGAGCTATGGGGTGAAGCAATCTTTTATGAGGGGTTTTTGGACATGAAAGATTGCTTCGTTGTTCCTCCTCGCAAAGACGAACCTATTATGATTCGTCATTGCTAACTGAAGCATAGGGCATTGAACGATGAGGTGAAGCAATCTTTGTGAGAGGCTTCTTTGCATGAAAGATTGCTTCGTCGTTCCTCCTCGCAAAGACGAACCTATTATGATTGGTCATTGCGAACTGAAGCATAGGACATTGAGCTATGGGGTGAAGCAATCTTTGTGAAAGGAAAACCTTTTTTTTAAATAATCTTGTATGGAAAGAGGAGGTACCGTTTATATCCTTACTAATTTTACTCATACAACACTTTATGTAGGTGTGACTTCTGATTTATTGTTTAGGATGATTGAGCATAGAGAAAAATTTTATGGAGGGTCATTTTCAGCAAGGTTCAATCTTAATAAATTGGTTTACTATAATTCTTTTTTAACAATTGAAGAAGCTATTGGTGAAGAGAAAAGGATAAAAGGTGGGAGTAGAATTAAGAAAATTAAATTAATACAGAGCATAAACCCTGAAAGGAAAGATTTATGGGAAGAAGTAAGAATGGTGATTCAAAGCGAGTTGCCATAGTATGAAAGATTGCTTCGTAGTTCCTCCTCGCAAAGACGAGCGTCAGTTGAAGTCGTCATTGCGAACTGAAGCAAGGGCAAAGTACTGGAGTGAGCAATCTTTTATGAGGGGCCGTTTGCCAGAAAGACCTTTTTCCTGTCTGTTAGTTTCTCCACCGAACCAAATTTATTTGAACCATATAGGCACATAGAAAAAATATGTTCTTCAACCTATTTTCCTAAGGTGTTAAAACCCTAAAACAAGTAACCTTTATTTTGCATTCACCTAATGTATTTTTGATTAAATTCATCAAAAAATATAATCATCCGCAATGCGCAAACTTATCCTGTCATTTTTCTTAATCATTCAACTGGCTCAACTTTCTTGTGCCCAAAATAACAGTTCCATAGGCTCTAGTGGCGATGCAAGTATAATAAGTGCTTTAATCAATCAGTATCAGTCTGATGAAAATATGCTTGCTCGTAAGTATACGTTAAAGCGTTCTGAAGAATATTTGCAGCGAATGGATAAGTTTTACAGCACTTGGTTAGCCAAATTAAAGGCACTGCCTTTCGATAAGTTAAATGTTAATGAGCGAGTTGATTACACACTGCTGAAACGAGACATTAATGTAGACGCAAGAGCATTGCAGCAAGCAAATGAAGAGTTCAAAAATACAAAGTTCAGTATTCCTTTTGCGAAGGCAATTACAGATTTTGAGCAAAAAAGACGAGTTGGGAAACAGCAAGATGGTAAAACTACAGCAGAAATCTTCGACAAGCTAAAAGATGAAATTAATCAAGCTATTAAAGATGTAAACGATAAGAAGATAATACTAACGCCGCTACAAGCCAGCTGGGCACAAGCTACAGTGAACCAATATCTGGAGGTCTTTACAGAAGCATATAAATTTTATGATGGTTACGATCCTCAATTTACCAAGGCGACAAAAAGCATTTACCCTGATGTTTTAAGCGCATTAAGAAACTACGCAACTGAATTAGGAAAAACGGCGAAACTATCAATAGCTAAAGATGATGGCAGTGGAATCTTAGGAAATCCGATAGGAAGGCCTGCTTTTTTAGACTTGCTAAAAGATGAAATGATTGCCTATACGCCAGAGCAAATTGAAGCAATTGCAATGAGGGAATTTGCGTGGTGTGATGCCGAAATGATTAAAGCATCAACAGCAATGGGTTTTGGCAAAGATTGGAAAAAAGCTTTAGAGAAGGTTAAAACAGATTATCCTGCATTGGGCAAACAGCCAGAATTGGTTTATGAATTGGCAAATGAAGCCATTAATTTTGTGGAGCAAAACAAGTTAATCACGGTTCCCGAATTAGCAAAAGAGGGTTGGAGAATGAGGATGCTCACACCAAAGGAGCAACAATTTGCGCCATTCTTTTTAGGCGGAGAATCTGTATTGATTGCCTATCCCACAGAAGACATGACAGAAGATGCCAAGATGATGACGTTAAGAGGGAACAATCGCCATTTTTCTAGAGCAGTTGTTTTCCACGAATTAATACCAGGTCATAATTTGCAATATTTCATGCAAAGCAGATATAAACCATATCGCCGAGGTTTCGGTACGCCTTTCTGGACTGAAGGCTGGTCGCTATATTGGGAAATGTTATTGTGGGATAAAAACTTCGCCAAAACACCAGAAGATAAAATAGGAATGTTGTTCTGGAGAATGCACAGATGTGCCAGAATTATCTTTTCTATGAATTACCATTTAGGTAAATGGACGCCAAAACAATGCATAGACTTTTTGGTAGAACGTGTTGGTTTTGAAAGGGCGAATGCAGAAGCAGAAGTTCGACGCTCTTTTACTGGGGGTTACGGTCCACTTTATCAAATTGGTTATATGTTAGGTGGCCTAGAATTTAGAGCATTACATAAAGAATTGGTAACAAACGGTAAAATGAGTAACATTCAATTTCACGATAAAATTTTAAAGGAGAACAGTATGCCAGTAGAGATGGTTAGGGCGATTTTAACTAATCAACTATTGCCAGCAAACTTTACCACAAAGTGGAAATTTGCGGGAGAAAAC
>SEDG01000686.1 GCA_004295885.1 Pedobacter sp.
TATGCTCAAGAAGCATACAAGGAGAACAAATTTGCATTTGTTGCTGATGTTTGTCGACTTTATGTGTTAAAAAATAGAGGTGGTATTTATATGGATACCGACATAGAGTTTATCAAACCCTTGGAGGATGGAATGCTAGATGATGTGGCTTTTACAGGTTTTGAAGACAGATTGGTGTCTGCTGGAATTATGGGTAGCGAAAAAAATGGGGCGTGGATTAATGATCTACTGGAATATTATAACGGCATAAGTTTTTATTTACCAGATGGCGAATTAAATATTAACCCGATTACCGAAACCATTACCAAAATAATGAAGGAAAAAAAGCAATTAATAAACGACAATACACTACAAAGACTGCCAAATTATTGCACTATTTATCCAAGTGATTATTTTTATCCTAAAAGTTGGATGACTCTTAAAACAACAATTACACCAAATACACTTTGTATACATCATTTTGCCGCCTCATGGCTACATAAAGAGCCTAATTTAATGGGTAAGCTAGCAAACTTGGTTTTCGGCAAAAGAGTAGCTAATTCCTTGTCTAAAAAATACCGGGACATTAAGTCGAAAAAGTAATTGGCTTTTACTTTCTTGTTCAGGATCGTGGATTGATTAACAACCCATCAATAAACAGTTTAATTGCACTTTCTCGTTGTTCATAATTTCCTTCTACTGAAATGAAATTGATGTTCCTATCAACCAATTCTTTTTTAAATGTAGTGTACATTTCATCTCTCTTGTCGCCTAAATCTCTTAATTCATCTGCCACCCAAGCCACATCAGTATTTAATAAAAAATATTGATCGTATTGGAGCGCCTTCTCATATTCATCTAATTCTGGCAAATAACTTCCTAGATAATGTTTAGCATAAATTTGAGTAGTAATGATGTCGGTATCACAAAATAAAATCTTATTGGCTGTTTTAGTTTTATCTATTACTCTTTGATTCTGTGCAGCTGCAATTTTTATGAAATCGGCGGCTGTTAAATTATTATCCGTAATTAGCTCCCGAGCAACTTCTGGCACATATTCGGTTTGGTATAGTTCAGCCATTTTTTGAGCCATTGTAGATTTCCCCGTGCTCTCTGGTCCGTAAAAACAAATCTTCTTCACATAATAAGGCCTTACTACTTCAGGAATAAAGTCCCAATATTTAAAAGGATTATCCCTTATTAGTGTAGCAGAAACCGGAACAATATTTCTTTCCAAATTGAAAATTAAGCACTCGGCTCCTAAATTCGCTGAAAAAGGAACTCCATAATCTTCAGAGCTTATCAACACATCAACTGGCGGATAAACTGCTGCCATTTTTTTTGCCCAAATCTTTGTCCGTTCTGGCAAAGGCAGCTCCTCTTCATCAAAATCATCTAAAATAAGTTCGACGGTTATTTTTGGTTCATTTTTAAAGATTTCCTTTATCCAACTGTAGCGCAACTCTGCATCAATGGCGTCATTAATTGTATAACTCATCGATACAATCAGTTCATCACAATGTGATTTCGCAAAGTTTATGAGCGCAATGTGCCCCTTATGTATTGGCATAAACTTGCCAATTACAAGCCCTC
>SEDG01000687.1 GCA_004295885.1 Pedobacter sp.
ATGCTATCGCCTTTAATTACTTTGTATTCGCTTTGCTGCTTAGCCATTATCTCTTTATACGGCTGAGTGTAGCTAAATACTTTTTTTACACCTGTATCCGCATAAACATAATATTCATAACGCATATTATTATTAAGTAATTGGTCTGCAATAACATAACCTTGATTCATCTCTTGAAACAAAGAATTTTTTCCCTTTTTATTAGGTGTCATTTTAGAACCCGCACCACTTACAATTTGCAGTTGTTCTCCTTTTATTAATTGTAAACCATGTTCATGACCAGCTGCATAAATTACGTTTGGTTTCTTCCCGAACACACTATTTATTTGTTTCATCATATCCTTGTAGGTAGGATGATTCAAATCTTCGGGGCTTAACAAGGTAGAGCGCAATAGCGGATAAATAGAGCCAATAACCGGCAAAGGAATGATTAAACTTTTATTTAATAAGGTTAAGGGCAATAAATGGTTTCTCCATGTAAAATATCCACCATGTGAACCATAACTTTGAAACGGATGATGTGAAGCCAATATGATAATCTTATCTCTATTTTGCTCCATTAAGTCTTCCATACGGGTAATTACTTCTTCCTTTGTATTACAGTCGCAATCGGCTGCAGGATTACTTTTATTGTATGGAAACAGCCACCACTCACTGTCGTAAGCAATTACCGTTAATTTATCAGTCAACTTAATAGCAACAGGGTCTGGACAACCATTGGCAGGCACCATTCTTAAAAGCGGGTCGTTAAAAGATGCTAAATAGTCACTCTGTGCCTGAATTTTGGCTAAACCATTTGGACCAGATTTATCCCAATCATGGTTGCCTGGTAAAAAGTAGACAGCCGAGCCAGCTTCACGCATAGGCTGAAATTGGGACTGAAGAATTTTACTAGTTTCTTTTAAATCTCCATAGCCAGGAATTGCCATCCCAACTGGGTAAATATTATCTCCTAAATAAAGTGTAGTTGTTTTGCCCTTAATTACATGTTTGGCCGCATTTTTTAAAGATGCACCTTGGCCTGTATTCATTTCTCCAGCGTCACCAATTAAGATGACCCTATATCTAACATCGTTTTGAGCAACTGCAGTTACCGCCTGAAATAAACATATAATTAGAAGTAGCTTTTTTAACATATTGATATTTTGAGAGTTAAGAACAATTTTATTTTAAATTTAAGGTTTTTTATAATCGAACCTTAAAATATTACCAACTGTGGTTTCACTTCCTTCGTTAGAAATATAAAGATTACCAGCACTATCAAAAGCAATGCCTTCTGGCTGATTAAACTCATTTGAACTTAGGTGATAAACAGCTTTAATTTTCCATTTAGAATCTGCAACAACTAATGCCTTATTAACCGAAGAAACGATATACCACTCATTTGTGATAGGGTTTACCGCCAATGCCGAAGGATGGAAAGTACCTTTCTTTTTGCCAGATAACTGGTCAACTTGACTAACATCTATGCTAAAATTACCTGCAGATTTTAGTGTACCGTCGCTTTGCAAACTTAAAATATATCCACTAGTAACTTTGGTGTCTTTATCTTGTTTGCAAGTTTTACA
>SEDG01000688.1 GCA_004295885.1 Pedobacter sp.
TTAGGCGCTTTAATGGAAAAAAGCAAAACTACGCCAGACTATTATCCAATGACTTTGAACGGTTTAGCCGCTGCTTGCAACCAAAAAACATCTCGTAAACCTGTTGTTCAGTATGATGAATCTACAATTTCGACAGCCCTAAATTCTTTAAAAATTGCCGGCTTAATTTCTACAGCTACTGGTGGTTCCATCAGAAACATTAAGTATAAGCATAACTTTGCTATCGTATTTCCTATTTTACCTTCAGAAGTTGCCGTGATGTGTTTGTTATTCTTGCGTGGCCCACAAACTCCAGGAGAAATTAATACTAACTCTGGTAGATTATATGAATTTGAAACTTTAGAAGAAGTTCAACAAGTTTTAGAAAAGTTAGCTACTGATGAACCTGCTTACATTAAGCAATTACCTCGCAAACCAGGACAAAAAGAGCAACGTTACATACATTTATTTGCCGGAGATATAGAAACTTTTGAGGAAGAATATATTGCTGAAGAGAGTCCTAAAAACAATAACGAATTAGAGGAACGGTTAACAAAAGTTGAGGAAGAGCTCGCAGAGCTGAAAACCAACTTCGATAAATTGATGAAAGAGTTAATGGTATAGTTGTTAAACCATATAAGTAATATAAGGTTCGAATAAGCTAATAACTAATTAATAAAGTTCTTCGTAAAGTTCATTAACATATGTCTTTTGCCCTTCCCTGAAAATATGAATGCAATTAAAATTTATCATTAAGCCAATTGGCAATTTTAATAATTTCATATAAGTCATTAATTGAGCAATATGAATTGGTAGGACTTTCTCGACTGATTTAAATTCTACTATTAAAGAATCCTCGATTAACAAATCACATCTTAAATCGACATCAATATTCAGTCCTTTATAATTTACGGGAATAGATAATTCAGATTTAAAATTGACATTTCTCAATTGTAACTCATGAACCATACACTTATGATAGACACTTTCTAATAGACCTGGTTCTAGGGCTTTATGTATCTCAATGGCAGCTCCATTAACTTTATAAATTAAATCTGTAAGATAAGCTTTTGTCATTTTTATATGTTTTAATTAAAACAATATAAAAAGATAAAACAGCAATAGCACCTATTCTAGGCCATATATCATTAAATTAAACGTTCAGTTAATTTAATTTTGCTAGGCAAAAATTATTTGATTTTTAGTTTATTATTTGTTAGCTAGCACTCTTTAAAAAAATGTATCTTATATTTCCTTAAATGCCTTTTATGGTTTAACATTTTCAGACAAACCTCTTAATTATTCTCAATTTATGAGTATACTTACCTAACTCTGCGTTAAAAATACCTTGGTCGTCTATCGGATCTATACGGACCTTACCAGCAGAATGAATAATTCTGTCGTTACTAAGCATTAATCCAACGTGGGTTATTTTTCCATCCTCATTGTCAAAAAAAGCTAAATCACATAATTCAGCCGATGCTAAAAAGTCGACTATTTGCCCTTGTTCAGCTTGTTGTGAAGCATCACGTTTAATTTGAATTCCGTTTAACTTGTAAACTATCTGTACAAAACCTGAACAATCAA
>SEDG01000689.1 GCA_004295885.1 Pedobacter sp.
GAACAAGTAAAAATATTGCTCTATGGCTCTTTGGCAAAAACTGGCAAAGGACATGGAACCGATATCGCTATTTTACTAGGTCTAGCTGGCGGAGACCCTGTTACCTTCGATGTAAATGCAATTCATAGCACTGTTGAAGAAATAAAAGTCGAACAAAAATTATCATTAGGCGGCGAGCAAAATATCAATTTTTCATACAATGATGATTTGATCTTTCTTTTTATGGAGAGCCTACCTTTTCATCCAAATGCTGTTACTTTTCAAGCATTTTTAAATACTGGCAAAGCTTTCTCTGAGACTTATTATTCCATTGGTGGCGGTTTTGTGGTTAAAGATGGAGAAAACGGAAGTGAAAAAGAACAAGTAGACCTTCCTTTTCCAGTAGAAAAAGCGAGCGAACTTTTACATTGGTGTTTATCCACCGGTTTAAAGGTTAGCGAAGTAGTAATGGAAAACGAAGCGGCTTGGCGACCGGAAGCTGAAACCAAAAAAGGGATTTTAAAACATTTTCAAGTAATCAAGGAATGTATTTATCGCGGTAGCCATACAGGTGGTTTTTTACCTGGCGGATTGGATGTTGCCCGAAGGGCATTGAAATTAAATCAGCGTTTAATTAAGGGTCAAACTTACACAGATTATGATTCGTG
Source organism: Pedobacter sp. (assembly GCA_004295885.1). Lineage (GTDB taxonomy): Bacteria > Bacteroidota > Bacteroidia > Sphingobacteriales > Sphingobacteriaceae > Pedobacter. The sequence goes on from SEDG01000689.1 coordinate 648, forward strand.
GGTTGCTGCTATTAGAACTGGAGGAAATGGGTTCAATTATATTTTAGATTGGGTAAGTTGTTTTGCTTTGGCAGTTAACGAAGAAAATGCCGCATTTGGAAGAGTGGTTACTGCACCAACAAATGGTGCTGCTGGTGTAATCCCTGCTGTTTTGCAGTATTTTATCACCTTTTGCGATGGATATGATGAAGACAAAATTATTCAATTTATCGCTTGTGCTTCTGAAGTTGGCAGCATATTTAAAAAAGGCGCTACCATATCTGCAGCAATGGGTGGTTGTCAGGCAGAGATTGGCGTTTCATCTGCCATGGCTGCCGCAGCTTTAACAGAAGTTTTGGGTGGTTCGCAACGCCAAGTTTTAATGGCTGCAGAAATAGCAATGGAACATCATTTAGGTTTAACATGCGATCCAATTGGCGGCCTTGTTCAAATCCCTTGCATAGAACGCAATACTATGGGCGCCATCAAGGCGATAACTGCAAGTCAGTTGGCGTTACAAAGTAATCCTGATAAGGCAAAAGTAAGTTTAGATGCGGTAGTAAACACAATGTGGGAAACTGCCTTGGATATGAACTCTAAATACAAAGAAACTTCAGATGGTGGCTTAGCAACTAATATACCTTTGAGTTTGCCTGAGTGTTAAATTGGTTCATTGGTTCAATAGTTCATTGGATTAAGCAGCCTACCTTGTAAATGTACATTGGTGGATCTTTTAGGTTCTCATTTGAATTCAGAGTTAATAATTAACATTAAACCAACCCCGGATAATTTAAAACTAGCCACCAGATTCCGGTAGTTAAAAAGGATAAGACAATGCCAATTCCAACTACTAGGTTTGACACTTTTGGATTGAGGTTATATTGATCGGCCACCACCCCAGCAGTTAATAAAGTGGGCATTGCCATCTCAAAAATGGTAAAACCAATAAATGATGTATTGCTCAGCGAGCTCGTTAACTTCATTCCTCCGGCAGTTGCCAAACTCATTTTAGGATTTATCTTTTTATAAAAACTGATATAAGCCCACCCTAAAACCCACACACAAATAGGTGCAAGTACAGGGAACAGCAATTCTTTTGTGAAAGTAATATGGGGTAAATATTTAAAAGATACGGCTGGCAAGGCGATGTAAATAATCCAAGCATTTATTCCCTTGTGGGCATCTTTTGGTAAGATTTTATTTTTTCTGAAAAGAATACCAGCGATTATGCATAAGCCGATAAGGATAAAATTTGCCATAACAGGGGCAAATATAGGTTAAATCCTGTATAGCGACTTAGGAGATCTCATTTTAAGAACCCTTCAAACAAATTCCTCGTACTACGGAATGACAAATCTTTGTAGATTTCCAAAACCCTCCACCCTCGACCTTTATACCTTCAGCCTTAATTAAATCTGTTGAACTTCTTTTCAAAAGCAAATTTTTCTGCAATGGTTTTAACATAAATGCCCTCTACATTTTCTGCGGGTTTTCCACTTAAGGATTTTAAGGTGGTATTTTCAAAAAAAACAACTAGTAAAAGATGGAACTTGGCAATACGTTTTAAAAATGGGAGCTGTCTTTCTAAAGCACTCATACTTTCGAAATTTGTAAAAAAAACAACCAAACTTCTTTGCTTTAATGTAGCCCTAATGCTGATGTACAAAGCTTCCATATCTGCTTCTAGGTAGCGAGTTTTCTCCTTGTACAACACGTCCATAATTTTGTTGAGTTGCATCGGTCGGCGGTCGGCGGGCACAATACTACCTGTTTTTTCTGCAATGGTAATCAGCCCTGCTTTATCTT
>SEDG01000690.1 GCA_004295885.1 Pedobacter sp.
TCGACTACGCTCAGACTGACACGGCATTCGCTTCAATAAGGTTTATATTAAGAAAGCCTGTGGTTCTTTTGGGAAGCCAGTTCCTACTGCAGCAAAAAACCGTACAAACTCTTTTTTATGTCTTCTATTTTTCTGGGATTCTTTTTGTCGTCATATCTGGTATACATATCAATCAACTTTTTAAATTCCTTTTCGTTATCTGCTCGTTTGCCTTTTGCTGGCTCAGAAATTGCATAGATAGGAACGTTTACCGATTCTACCTTTGTTGCAAACCAGGTTGTATTATATCTAGGAATTGCTAAACCTAAAATCATTCCTGGTAAACCTGTAAATCCTTCCGGACCGCCTTTTAACAAAATCTCATCGGTGTAAAATGCTACAACATAAACGCTATCGTTTATAACTGCTATTGCTTTTCTACAATCGTAACCAGCGATTTTGCGAACGTCATGCATAATTTTCCAGTCTAAATTAGGGATAGTATCTGGTAAGATATAATCTTCACCCATGATAGATTTTTTGATAATTCTTTTACTTTTTCCTAAATCAGTATACATTTCTGAGGTATTTTGACCAGATGAAAAAGCAAACATCATATCGCTTGTATTAGCGTCTTTCTTTTGCGCCTTGTAACTAGAAGTAGTTTCATTAAAATTATAATCCCACAATGTGGTAACATATTTTTTCATTTTATCTTTTGCATCATCAGATAGCCAAGTATTATCAGCCATTTGACGTTGAAGATTTAGTTTCTTTTCGTAAGTGATTTTTGCACTCATAACAAAAACATTTTGAGCCTTTAAAGTAACACTTATAAAAGCTAGCACTAAAATTATCATCGATTTTTTCATCATCTTATTTTTTATCAGCTTTAGCAAAATTTCCACTTAAACTATAGGTTAGTCCAACTAAAACATATCTAGGAATATAACTATAGGTCGATTCATTTATATAATTTCCACCCACATATTCCAGATATGGATGTTTAATGGGGTATCAAATGAGGCGTTAGCTGGTCTGAAAGACATGGAAATACTGGTATTAAATTCCATTTTTCCAGGCAGCTGAATAGTGCCATTTATCTCATGGTTATGGGTGTATGTTTTACCATTATTAATACTTCCTGTTGTTGAACTGCTATTGGTAAAATTTACACTTGGTCGGTAACTCAAATTTACTTTTTCAGTATAATAACTTAAACTCGGACTAAGTGAGATATTTCTGCTAGAATTTTCATTTATCGCCCCGTTAATAACAGAAACATAAGTTGAGGTGTTGTATCCAACACTTAATCCAGTTCTTAAATGCAGCTTGGCAAATCCTTTTTGGTACGATGCATTTCCATAAAAATTACTATTGCCATTCATATTTATATAACTAGAAACTGTCTTGTTATTTTTATCGATGGTTTGTGTGGATACGATTGCGTTATTTGTGAAGCTATAGCTAAAATAACCATACATAAATTGCTCTGATTTAAACTGATAGCTGTTAAAGTTAAAACTGAAATTGTTATTAAATGATGGTTTTAAATTCAAGTTTCCAACTACCTCGTAAAGTGGATTACTGATTTGTCTTATCGGTTGCAATTGATCTACTCTTGGTTGATTAGTGTTTCCATTGTAATTTAGAGAGAAACTAGTGCTTTTTCCCAGTTTATAATTGAAATTGCTTCTGGGTGCCCAGTTTAAATAATTACGACTAAACTTATTATTTCTGTCTAAATCGTTTAAGTCGAAACTTGTCTGTGTAGCTTCTACACCGCCAGAAATTGAGAATTTTGTTGCTCTAAATTGTAAAACAATTTTTGCAATATTCGAGAAATTATTAAAGTCGAAATTATTGCTCAACGAATCAATTCTTTGTCGGTTTAGCAAATTATCATACACCATTTTATTGCTTGACGACTCTACCGTTTTAAAGCTGTAGCCTGTTTGTAACGACCATTTTTTGCCTATCGGCTCAGTGTAGGACACTCTTGCACCTAATGAAGTTTGCTTACCTGAATTATCTTTGAAAAAATCTAATTTTCTAGTATTGTTTAAAACGCCATTGGTGTAATAGTCTGTAATGTTTAAACTGTTTTCAATACTGGCATTATTGGAAGTTTCTGGTTGCAAATCTACTGTTAGCGTTCTGCCTTTTTTCTTAGATTTTCTGGTATAATTAATATTGCCGTTAAATAATTCACTGTCACCGTCGCCACTAGTAGTCTGGTCATTTCTACTTACAAATAAACCTGCATCATTTAATGATTGACTATAATTAACTGCTCTATTCTCGCTGGTATTTTTCTTTCCCGAGAATGATATTTTTAG
>SEDG01000109.1 GCA_004295885.1 Pedobacter sp.
TGCGATTTCTCAACAACGAACAAATAAACAACTCCACTTTTCTCTAGTCTTCGGGCATTAAAATTTCTGCAATTTCTGCAAAACCTTTTTCTGCTGCTAAGTCTGCTGGTAATTTACCACCTTCCATTCTTAAGGTTACTTCAGCGCCATGTTCTAACAATAAAATAATCAATTCTATATTACCTAATTGGGCAGCAGAGTGTAGCGGTGCAACTCCGGATTTCTGACAAACATTGGGATATGCACCTGCTTCCAACAACATTTTGGTAATGTTGAAATTGTTTGCTGCAACTGCAGAATGGATTGGAAAAACATTATAACCATTTTTACTGGCCACATTTACTTCGGCACCTTTAAGCACTAAAAAACGAGCAATATCTTCGTGGGCAAAATAACAAGCTAAGCCTAGTGGTGTAAAGCCATCAATGGAGAATGAATTGATTTTAGCAGGGTCTTTAAAAATCAAAAGCGTTACATCATCAAATTTACCAACAGCACAAGCATCAAACAAACTTAGTTCAGGTACAAATTCTGCTATGGCCTTGGCTATAGACTGCTTTTTGTAGTAGCATGCTAATAATACTGGAGAAATTTGATGCGACGTGGTCTGGTTAGCTAATTGCGGTTTTTCTGAAAGTAACGCAATAATTTCATCCAGCTGGTCATTTTCTATAAGTGATTCGAGATGCGCAATATCCATTTTGAAATTTAATTAAGACTAACACGTTAAATTAACAAAAATAAATTGAGAATGTTAAATTTTAATGGCAGATTTAGTGGTTTATTGAGGATGATGAAATTTAAAATAATTGTGTTCTCGCAGATAAACGCTGATTAAAAATGAACGGAGAAAAGTCGCAGCGCATAAGTTCTAACATAGAAAATTTAAACATTAAGAAATTAGGAAGATGAAGCCTTAATGGCAATTAATTTCTCAATGTTTGGTGTAAGGCGTTTTGCTACCTTAGTTTCTTAACAGTATCTCAGTAAACTAAACCTGATAGAGCCGGCAGCCCCTAATTTTTTATTAGGGCTATAGGCGAAAGCAGGAGTAACACTTAAATGAAATACTGAAATTGCTTTTCAAATAACGAATAGGCGTATATTAAAACAAAAAATCCTGCTCGATATGATCAAGCAGGATTAACCTAAAACAAAACTATCTAAACGGAATTTATTCAGTTTCAGTTAAGACTATTGTTTTTAAAGAAAGTTTAATAACCTATAGATAATTTTTTTAAGAGGCTTGGCAAATCGAAATTATTTCTTTAAATCGTAATTGATTTGTGTAGTACAAACAACTATATATTTTATATTTGTTGATTAATAATATTTAAGGAACGATGTCTGTAAAGGGGAATTCATTCAAATCAAATTCATTTAAGCAAGATAATGAACCAGCAAAAGCTGGACAAAGGCAGACAGCCACAAAAGCGCCCCGAGCTAAGGTAGACATGATGCCGTCTTTCGATTTGCAAGATGGTAGGCTTATTAAAATTATCGGACTATTTTTTATCATTATATCCATCTATTTTTTAGTTGCATTTACTTCTTATTTGTTTACTTGGCAGGAAGACCAAAGCTATGTAATCGACTCAAACGGAGGTTGGAGCAATCTTTTTAATACCAGTAATGAACTTAGAAACACTGCTGATGCACCAGGCATACAAAACTGGTTAGGCAAAATTGGCGCCTTATTGTCACATCAATTTATTTATGAGTGGTTTGGTGTTGCTTCATTTCTTTTCATTTTTGTCTTTTTTGTAATCGGTTATCGCCTGCTTTTTAAAGTGAAAATTTTCGCAGTAGAAAAGGTTTTGGGTTACAGCGTTTTCTTCTTATTGTTCTTGTCACTAACGTTCGGTTTCGGGCATTCATTTTTTGCCGAAACGCCTCATTTTTTAGAGGGAGAAATTGGTTTCTGGAGTAACAAACTATTAGTTGCGCAGATTGGTCAAGCAGGTGTTGGTGGCTTAATTGTGTTTTTGGGTTTAACCATTTTGATTATAGCTTATAACATCGATTTCAAAATTCCTGAGAGAAAGAAGGAGGTGTTTTTGGACAACGAAGTAGATGATTATGTAAACGACATTAGAGCAGAAAACGAAAGAAACAAGGAGGTTGAAGAACCAATTGGGTCAGTTGAGTTTAGTGTGAATGACAAATTTAAGAATGAACCTAAAAAAGAACAAAACATTGTATTAACGCCGAGTCGTTTTGAAAATAAAGAAGAAACTTTAGATGATATCATTGCTGCCCCTTTAGCTACCAATGTGATGTTAACGCCAACTGTTAGCGCTGCTGCGGCTGCTACGCCATTAGAAGTTGCCCCAGAACCAGCTTTTACGGTACAGAAAAGCGAAGATGAAGCCAAGGCTGAAGGATTAGTTGAGCAGTTCGGAAATTACGATGAGAAGTTAGATTTATCCGGCTATCAATATCCAAACTTAGATTTATTAGAAAATTACGGCTCTAACAAAATTTCTGTAAATGCAGAAGAGTTAGAAGCTAATAAAAATAAAATTGTAGAGACCTTAAACCACTACAATATTGAAATTGATAAGATTAAAGCTACAATTGGTCCAACGGTGACTTTGTATGAGATTATTCCAGCTCCAGGAGTTCGTATCTCGAAAATTAAAAACTTGGAGGATGATATTGCGTTAAGTTTAGCCGCTTTGGGTATTCGTATCATTGCACCAATGCCTGGTAAGGGAACTATTGGTATTGAGGTACCAAATCAGCATCCAGAAATGGTATCGATGCGAAGTATTTTGAATACCGAAAAATGGGCAACCAATACGATGGATTTACCAATTGCCTTGGGAAAAACCATCAGTAATGAAGTGTTTATCGCAGATTTAGCGAAGATGCCTCACTTGCTTGTAGCTGGAGCAACTGGTCAAGGTAAATCTGTAGGTATTAATGCAATTCTGGTTTCCCTGCTGTTTAAAAAACATCCAGCACAGCTGAAGTTTGTTTTGGTTGACCCGAAAAAAGTAGAGTTAACCTTGTTTAATAGGATTGAAAGACACTTTTTAGCGAAACTGCCAGGGGAAGCTGATGCGATTATTACTGATACCAAAAAAGTAGTAAACACTTTAAATTCATTGTGTATTGAGATGGATCAGCGTTATGATTTATTGAAAGATGCACAAGTAAGGAACTTAAAGGAATACAACGATAAATTCATCAAACGTAAATTAAGTCCGAATAATGGACACCGTTTTTTACCTTTCATTGTTCTAGTGGTGGATGAGTTTGCCGATTTGATGATGACGGCTGGTAAAGAAGTAGAGGCGCCAATTGCTCGTTTGGCTCAATTAGCTCGTGCCATTGGTATCCACTTGGTTTTAGCAACACAAAGGCCTTCGGTAAATATTATTACAGGTACAATTAAAGCGAATTTCCCTGCTAGGTTGGCGTTTAGGGTGTTATCGAAAATAGATTCACGGACTATTTTAGATAGCGGTGGTGCAGACCAATTAATTGGTAGGGGAGATATGCTATTATCTACCGGAAGCGACTTAATAAGGCTACAGTGTGCTTTCGTTGATACACCAGAAGTAGACCGTATTTCTGAATTTATTGGCAACCAAAGGGGATATCCTGATGCCTATCAATTACCTGAATACATAGATGAAACAGCAGAACAGAACAAAGCAGATTTCGACCCAGATGATAGAGATCCATTGTTTGAAGAGGCTGCACAGCTGATAGTTACCCATCAGCAAGGTTCTACATCCCTAATTCAACGTAAAATGAAATTAGGTTATAATAGGGCAGGTAGAATCATCGACCAATTAGAGGCAGCAGGAGTTGTTGGTCCGTTTGAAGGGAGTAAGGCTAGAGAAGTTTTATTGCCAGACCAATATGCTTTGGAACAGTTCTTGAATAACCTAAATAATAAACAATAGATTTAACGTTTTGCTAGCCAGTACAGAGAGTTGTTAGCAGAGATAATTAAAAAACAGATGAAAAAAATAATATTAGCATTAATTGTAGTTGGCTCATTAGGTTTAACTGCAAATGCACAAACAGATGCGAAAGCAAAAGCGATTTTAGCCGAGGTAAGTAAAAAATATCGTACTTATGATGTTGTTAAAACAGATTTCACGTTTACATTAAACAATGCTCAAGCTAAAGTAAAAGAAACACAACAAGGAACTTTATATGTTAAGGCAAAATCTAACAAATATAAAGTTGCAATGACTAACCAAGACTTAATTAGCGATGGTAAAGTACAATGGACTTATTTGAAAAATGATAAAGAGGTTCAAATTTCTAACGTTGATAATAGCAGTGATGCGATTAACCCAGCGAAGATTTTTACCATTTATGAAAAAGGATTTAAATATTTGTATACAGGCGAAAGTAAAGTAGGTGCAAAAACTTATCAGATGATAGATTTGTCTCCAACTGATGCCAAAAAGACAGTATTCAAAGTTCGTTTAAGTATTGATAAAGCTACTAAGCAAATCGCTAATGTTGTTATCTTCGAGAAAAACGGAAATACTTATACTTATAACGTTAAAACTTTTACACCAAACGCAAAGGTTCCAGAAACAACTTTCGCTTTTGATGCCAAAAAATATCCTGGCGTTGAAGTGGTGGACTTAAGATAATTTTAATTCAATTACATGTTAAAAGGTTTGGACAATTGTTCAAACCTTTTTTGTTTTAAGTGTTTTTTAAGTATTATTGCTTAGTTGAATTGTCATGCTGAGCTTGTCGAAGCATCTCTATAATAAAGCATATTGAAAATCACTTTTTTAGGTACAGGTACTTCGCAGGGCATTCCGGTAATTGGATGTGGCTGTGCCGTATGCCAATCCACCGATAAGAGGAATAATAGATTAAGGGTTTCGGTATTGGTAGAAACTGAAGATAAAACAATCGTTATAGATAGTGGTCCAGATTTTAGGTATCAGATGATCAGGGCAAAGGTAAATGACTTGGATGCAATTATTTATACCCACGAGCATAAGGATCACGTTGCAGGTTTAGACGACATTAGACCTTATAATTATTTGCTTAAAAAATTAATAGATATTTATGCAACAATAAGGGTACAGGATGCTTTGCGAAGAGAATTCTCTTACATTTTTGAGGACACTAAATATTTCGGCTTGCCACAAATCAAATTACACACGGTGGATATGCAACCATTTTTAATAGGAGAAACTATAATTATTCCGATTGAAGTGATGCACCATAAACTGCCAGTTTTGGGCTATAGATTTGGTGATTTTACTTACATAACCGATGCCAAGACTATCTCTGATGAATCATTAGAAAAAATAAAAGGTAGCAAAATTTTAGTGATCAATGCCTTGCAAAAAGAAGGCCATATCTCTCATTTTACTTTAGATGAAGCAATAGCCTTTGCAAATAAAGCAGGTGCCGAGACAACGTATTTTACGCACATGAGCCATAATTTAGGTTTGCATGCTGATATTGAAAAAGAATTGCCGTCGCATATTAAATTGGCGTATGATGGGTTGAGTTTTGAAGTAGAATGATATATTTGCAAACCGTTTATCCAGGTGGCGAAATTGGTAGACGCACCAGCTTGAGGGGCTGGCGCCCTTACGGGTGTGGGAGTTCGAATCTCCTCTTGGATACATAACTTAAAAGGTCTAATAATGAAATTATTAGACCTTTATTATTTGGCATTAAAACCTTAGGAACCCCTCAATATTTTTTCCATCTTTCTTCCTTTTGCCAACTCATCCACCAATTTATCAAGATAACGTACCTGTTGGGTTAAGGGATTTTCGATATCTTCTATGCGGTAGCCACAAATTAATCCATTGATTAAAGGCGCATTAGGGTTTAGCTTAGCTTCTTGAAAAAAGGTTTCAAAAGTTGCTTTTTTGTCTATTAGTTCTTGAAGTTTTTGATCATCAAAGCCTGTTAACCATTCAATGACTTGATGCAATTCTTCCTTTGTTCTGCCTATCTTCTCTACTTTTGAGATGTACATTGGATAGACTGAGGAAAAGGTCATGTTAGCCATTCGTTGATTGTGTATATCAGAAGTATTCATGTCTCGTGCTTTTTGGTTTCTTAAAATTACTAACCAAAGATAGTTTGAAATTTCTAAAAATTATATTGGTTAGAAATAACAAACGCCCAATCTTTATCCAATTTTTCTTGCTAAAGAACTCAATTATAATATCATAAAACAAACTTTGTTTTTTCAGAATTAGTTTGATGACCTATACTTTCCTTCTATTTATAGTATGAGATTGCTATAACCGTTTAACCATCCGCTTTTTCTAAGGATAATCCATTAAAGGCAAGTTAATCCTTAGCTAATCTCCCCTTAGGTATAATGGCATTCCTAGTCGTATCTTCTTCCTAGCTAGACCGCATCCAGACCGCATTGAGTCCGCGTCTAGTCCGCATCTATGGCGGACTAGACGCGGACTTAAAGTGCTTTAGCCTCGGACTTGATAGGAGTATGTTTGGGAGAAAAGCTAAATAGGGTATGACTAATCCTTAAATAGATAAGCAATTGGTTCTAACCTTTAGATATATCTTTGTTTTTATGAACACAAGCGTTTGATTTATTGTATAATAACCCGTCTTGTTAGCTTATGACAGAAAAAAAGTATTTTAATAAAATATAAATCAAACGTTTGTGTGGTGCAGAAACCGATATAAAAGAATATACATGTCTATTTTGGCTTTAATTAATTTAGCCTTATACATTTATTGTTGAGCTAAATAAAAAATTAAACGCCAAATTGAATCAGAATGAATATTAAAACGTTGCTCATTGTTTTTACGCTATTTTTTGTAAACACTTTAAAAGCTCAACAAAATCAAAGTTTTGCTATCGGTACCGAAAATTTCGAATTAAATGGAAAACCCTACGTAATTCGTTGTGGCGAAATGCATTTTGCCCGTATTCCGAAAGCAGAATGGCGTAGTCGTTTAAAAATGGCAAAGGCAATGGGCTTAAATACGGTTTGTGCCTATCTATTTTGGAATATGCATGAAAACCAAAAAGATCAATTTACTTGGTCTGGTCAGGCAGATGCCAAAACATTTTGCAAAATGGCACAAGAAGAAGGTTTATATGTGATTTTAAGACCAGGACCTTACTCTTGCGCCGAATGGGAGTTCGGAGGTTTTCCTTGGTGGTTATTGAAGGATAAGACCATCAAATTACGGACTCAACATCCTTACTTTTTAGAGCGAAGTAAAAAATATTTAATGGCGGTTGGTAAAGAGTTAGCTCCCTTACAAATTAATAAGGGAGGTAATATTTTAATGGTGCAAGTAGAAAATGAATATGGAAGTTATGGAAACGACAAAGCTTACATGAACATCATTAAATCTAATTTACAAGAGGCTGGTTTTACGGTGCCATTATTTCATTGCGATGG
>SEDG01000691.1 GCA_004295885.1 Pedobacter sp.
ATTACTTGAAATTGTTAAAAGGAGAGCGCTTAAAAATAAAAGGGTACGCAGCATATATGTTGTTTTAAAAATTATCGTGTGTTATTTCAATTTGAAAGGCAAATACCAGTTGTTCTTATCAGCCAATCTAGCTCTTGCAGTTGCAGCGGCAGAAAAATCTCCAGCAGCCTCAAATTTGGCAGCAATTTTATTAGCTAAATAATTTGGGTCTGTTACTTGTCTACGCAATGCTATTCTCAACAAATCTTGCCAGCGATAGCCTTCAAATGCAGTTTCCAAAGCTTCTTCTTGTATAATTTTATCTTCGGTATCAATCATCACATTTGCTGGATTAACAGTAACGTTCTGATTTACAGCTCTACCTCTAATACCTGAATTCCTATACTAGTTACCTCTAAAGGCTGTTGTGGTGGTTCCATCAAAATTAAAAGGATATGTATCGGCTACGCCATTGTAAGTAGATTTTGTACCGAATGTTCCAAAAATACCGTTATTGATTAAAGCACCAGCCAATGCACTACGGTCTAAACGATTAGCAGCTTCAGCAAATCTCATGTGCATCACCGCAGCTCTATAAAGCACCCACATGCCTGTTTTTTCAAAAGGTAGAGTTGTACTATAGTTTTTTGTAAACTTTAATACCTCGGGTTGATTGCCAATCAGACGATAAGACATATTTAACCCTCTTCTATCAGTTAAGCTTCCATCGGTTCTAATTTGATTATTCCAGTTGTTTATAGACAGTGTTGATGGTTTTACGAGATAATTTCCAGATACAGAAAACAGAGACAATAAAGGATTTCCGGGAGAAAAAGTTCCAGTAAGCGGAAGTGTCCACATCCGTTCCCAATTGGCGATACGATCGGCAAGTGGCGCTGCGAAAATGTTCGTCCATGGATTAATAACAGCAGTTGTTTTTAATGAATGGTCAGTAGAGTTATCATCAGAAACTCGATAAGTATCAAAAATATCTACCTGTTGGTCAGCATTTGTCGTTTGATTAGTACCTATTTCCATCACATCTTTATAGTAGGTTGCCGCTTTTAGATACTCCCCTTTCCATAAATTTAAATCACCTAAAAAGGAGCGTCTGTGAATAAAAAATTTAAATACGCCATCTCTAATTACATAAGTATCCATTGGTAAAATAAGGGTCGGGCTAGATGCCGATGTGTTTTGATTGAGATATTCTTTCGGAGTAGCTTCTGTATCACGAATTAATCTTCCAAGCAAATCATCAAAAGTTATTTTCTGAAATTTACTTTCATCCTTAATATTCTCAATATTGGTAAGTGCATCAGTTACATAAGGAACGCTTCCGTAATGGATACCCAATTGTAAGTATAACCAGCTTCTCAAGAACAAAATATCAGTATAACGTTGATAATATTGCGTGTTATCTAATACTTTATTTTGACGCATGATATTGAAGTTCTTCAGCGCATCATTGCAATTTAATATCACCTCATAAAAAGGTTTAGGATCTGCGTAAGGATTATCTGAAGTTACAGTTTGCGTTCCCAGCTGTTTTAAATAAGCATTTGCATTTGGTGTTAC
>SEDG01000692.1 GCA_004295885.1 Pedobacter sp.
ATTTTGAAACGGTAAATGGAGCAAAGCTGAATTACAAGGCTGGTCAATTTTTATCTTTAGTTTTTCAAGTGTACGGCAAAGAATTAAGGCGTTCTTATTCTTTTTGTAGTTCGCCAGCTTTGGATGAGCCATTATCGATTGCTGTTAAACTAGTTGAAAATGGAGAGATTTCTAGGTTTATGCATCATCAATTAGCCATGGGCGATGAAGTGGAAATGGCAGAACCAAATGGGCAATTCATTTATCAGCCAGATACGAAAGCAAAAACGATTTTTCTATTTGCCGCAGGAGTTGGGATTACCCCTCTTCTATCTATTTTAAAAACCGCCTTAGTTAGGGAGGCGAACTCCAAAATTGTGCTGATTTATAGCAGTCGCTCAGCTGATGAAACTCTTTTTTTGAAAGAAATAGCTGAATGGCAAATTAAATATCCAGAGAGATTTAAAGTTATCCATTTGTTTAGCAATTCTAAAAATTTAATGAGAGCAAGGCTGAATGGATTTCTCATCAACCAGTTGGTTAAAGAAAACCTAGCATTTAATAAAGAAGATGCAATTTGCTATACCTGCGGGCCAGTAGATTATATGGACGTGTGTAGAATTACGCTATTGGGAAGTGGATTTAAACCGCATCAAGTAAAGAGAGAAACTTTCGTTTTGCCAGAAGATGAAGTTGATGAAGATGACGGAACAGAAAAGATAGTCGATAAAAATACTTATGCCATCGTCTTACATTTTAGAGGAAATGTTCATCATTTATCGGTGCCTTGGCCTAAAAGGATTTTAGACGTTGCGCTTGAAAACAAAATTAATATTCCTTACAGTTGCAGTGGGGGTGTTTGTAGTACATGTACGGCAACTTGTACTGCAGGCGCAGTTAGAATGGATTATAATGAGGTTTTAACAGATGATGAAGTAGCCAATGGTAGGGTTTTGGTTTGTACAGGGCATCCAACGGTAAATGGAACAACTATTACTTGGGATTTAAATAACCACATAGGTACATAAAGAATATAGGTTTGAATATAATTCTATGTCTACTATATGCCTATGTGTTAAAATTAAAGACGTCTTTCAGGAAGAGGCACAAATTCTGTTTCCCCGGGTACCGATTCAAATTCTTGATTTAACCACTTTGTTTTAGCGGTTTCAATTAGTTCTTTGCTTGTCGCGACGAAATTCCAATAGATAAAACGTTCTTCAGGGAATGGTTCGCCTCCAAAAATGTAGATGGTTGTATTTGCTAGCATTGTAAACTCACAAAGTGAATTCTCTTTAGCTACCAACAATTGTTTTGGTGTAAATGTATTTCCTTCACTCTCAATTCCGCCTTCTAAAATGTAAATAGCGCTCTCGCCAAAAAGTTGGTGGCCAATTTTAACGTTTGTCTTGGTTGTGCTTTTTAACTCCAACAAATAAAGGGGACTGTAAACAGGGATTGGCGATTTATGCCCTAAAACCTCACCAGCCACTAATTTATATTGAACACCATTTTCTTCCCAAGCAGGAATTTCATCCGCATCTGCGTGAAAAAACTCTGGTTCCATTTGCTCTAAAT
>SEDG01000693.1 GCA_004295885.1 Pedobacter sp.
TCCCGCTGGGATTCGAACCCAGGACCACTACATTAAAAGTGTAATGCTCTACCAGCTGAGCTACGGAATCAATTTAAAGTATTCGTTTAACCGTTTCCTTTAAAGTGGTGCAAATATAGCTTTATGGAATTTTTAATGCAAGGTTTTTTTTTGGCAATGCCGTAGACTACTGATTTATAAGGGGATTAATTGTAAATAAGGTTGAGTTGGTTAGACGTTAGGGTGTGTTGAGTTAATTGTTTGGCTGTTGAGAAGTTGAGCAGCGTTAGAAAAATGCATCGTTTCGAATTACATTAAGTGTTTTAAACCTAAAAAATTTGTAGAATTGTTTACGATTAAAGCTAATTAACCATCCCATATGCATCCAAAGTCCATTATTCTTCTATTGCTTTTTTGTACAGCTACCTGTTTTGCACAAGATGCACCCTATCTCAATTCTAAATTGCCTCTAGAAACTCGGGTTCAGGATTTGTTAAAAAGAATGACTTTAGAAGAGAAAGCTTTACAAATGGATAATCGTACACCAGCAATAGATCGCTTAAAAATACCAGCCTACGATTGGTGGAATGAAGCTTTGCATGGCGTAGCACGAGCTGGTTTAGCTACTTCATTTCCTCAGCCTATTGGTCTTGCAGCTACTTTCAACACCAACGGGATGTTTACAATGGGGACAATGGTGAGCGATGAGGCAAGGGCAAAACACCATCAATTTGTTAGGGAAGGAAATAGGAAAGAATATACTGGGCTAACGTTCTATTCCCCCAATGTAAATATCTTTAGAGATCCACGTTGGGGTAGAGGTCACGAGACTTTTGGTGAAGACCCTTATCTAACAGGAAAGCTCGGCGTTGCTTTTGTTAAGAGCATGCAGGGCGATGACCCGAAATATTTTAAAACCATAACTACTGCTAAACACTTTGCCGTGCACAGCGGACCGGAACCAAGCAGGCATGAGTTTAATGCCCGACCGAGCAAAAAAGATTTATGGGAGACTTATTTGCCGGCTTTTAAAATGCTGACGCATGAAGGACACGTTTATTCGTTCATGTGCGCTTACAATCGCCTTTACGGCAAACCTTGCTGCAGTGATGCTTTTTTATTGAATGATATTTTGCGCAATAAATGGAATTTTAAAGGCTTTGTGGCTACAGACTGTGGTGCGGTATATGATTTTTACATGTTCCATAAAACTGCAAAAGACAGTGTAGAAGCTGTTGCTCAAGCTATAAAGGCTGGTGCAGATAATCAATGTTATGGTTATACAAAAGCGGTTATTCCTGCTATACAACAAGGTTTATTAAAGGAAAGTGAATTAGACACAGCAGTGGCCCGTTTATTAAGAGCAAAGTTTAAATTAGGTGTTTTTGACGCTGAAGAAGCCAATCCTTATTCTAAAATCCCTTACAGCGTAGTTAACAATGAGTCACATCAAGCTCAGGCTTTACAAATGGCACGTGAATCAATCGTATTGCTAAAAAATGCTGCAAACCTGTTGCCGCTAAAACGTAGCCTTAAAAATTTAGCTGTGATTGGTCCGAATGCGAATGATGCGGAGGT
>SEDG01000694.1 GCA_004295885.1 Pedobacter sp.
TAAGTAGAAATTTCTGAATGGTCCCCACGGTTTAAAATACCATGAACACGTTTATTGGTAATTTGGTCGGCAGTAAACACACAACGATAACATAAAATGCATCTGTTCATGTGTAACTGGATTTTGTCACCTATGTCAATTCTTTCGAAAGTACGACGCTCAAACTCATAACGAGTACGTTGTAATCCGTTTTCGTAGCCTAAGTTTTGTAAATCACACTCACCAGCTTGGTCACAAATAGGACAATCTAGTGGGTGGTTAATCAATAACATCTCTACAACACCATTTCTAGCCTCTAAAACTTCTGGAGAAGTAATATTTTGAACTTCCATCCCATCCATTACCGTAGTACGGCAAGATGCAACCAATTTAGGCATCGGACGAGGGTCTTTTTCAGAACCTTTACTTACCTTAACAATGCAAGTACGACATTTACCACCACTACCTTCTAATTTCGAATAATAACACATTGCAGGTGGTACAATATCACCCCCAATTTGCCTTGCAGCGTTGAGAATACTTGTACCTGGCGCTACTTCTACCGTTATACCATCAATGGTAACTTTCATTAAATCACTCATGGTTAAAGATTATCCTGTTTAACTTCTTCAACATTTTTCTCTATCGGAACAGCATAATTGGCCAAGCCATAATTACTGCTTAAGCTCTTAACTGGCTCTTTTACGTGCCACTCAAACTCATCTCTAAAATGTCTAATAGCACTAGCAACAGGCCAAGCCGCTGCATCGCCCAATGGACAAATCGTGTTTCCTTCTATTTTTTTAGACACATCAACTAACAAGTCGATATCGCTCATTTTTCCGTGTCCGTATTCTAATCTGTGTAATACTTTTTCTAACCAGCCAGTACCTTCACGACAAGGAGAGCATTGTCC
This sequence comes from Pedobacter sp., assembly GCA_004295885.1. Lineage (GTDB taxonomy): Bacteria > Bacteroidota > Bacteroidia > Sphingobacteriales > Sphingobacteriaceae > Pedobacter. The sequence continues at coordinate 896 of SEDG01000694.1, forward strand.
ACAGCTTTCATGGTGATAAAAACGAGAAAAATTCCAAGTGTTTCTAACAATACACTGGTCTTCATCAAATGCGATGAAACCACCCGAACCCAACATTGTTCCAGTTGCAAAACCTCCTTCAGAAAGTGATTCATAACTCATTAAACGTGGTTCGCCGTTAGCATATTTTAAGGTTAAATTGGCAGGCAAGATAGGCACGGAAGAACCTCCAGCTACGGTAGCTTTAAGTCTTTTTCCGTTTGCAATACCCCCACAATATTCGTCAGAGTAAATAAATTCTTCAACTGGCAAACCTAATTCAATTTCATAAACACCTGGTTTTACCAAGTTTCCAGAAGCTGATATTAATTTTGTACCTGTACTTCTACCGATACCGATTTTAGCATATTCATCACCTCCATCGTTAATAATTGGCACAACTGCAGCGATCGATTCAACATTGTTTACTACCGTTGGGCAACCATATAAGCCAGCAATTGCAGGAAAAGGAGGTTTAATACGAGGATTTCCTCTTTTACCTTCCAGTGATTCTAACAAAGCAGTTTCTTCTCCGCAGATGTAAGCACCACCGCCTGGTTGTACGTATAATTCTAAATCGTATCCAGTTCCTAAAATATTTTTACCTAAAAATCCAGCAGCCTTAGCTTCAGCGATTGCTTTCATCAGGAGTTAAGGTTTTTAGTGCTTTTTCTACAGCACGATAACCACCTTTTTCGCGATAAACCGCCAGCGTATTAATGCCAGGTACGTTAATATGTTCTAATAATAGTTTACGTCCCATTATTTATTGCGTAAATTGTCTATTAATGTATCAACTGATTGTTCAGTCAAGTTTTCGTAGAAAGTATATTCTGGACCGATTTGTAAAACTGGAGCATATCCGCAAGCAGCTAAACACTCCACACCTCTCCAGCTAAATAAGCCATCAGCCGTAACTTCACCTTCTTTAACGCCAAGTTTACCTTCGATATGTGTCATTATTTTCTCTGCACCAACTAAACAACAAGGTCCAGTTCTGCAAACTTCTAAAACATATTTTCCTTTTGGTTGTAAAAAGTACATGCTATAAAAAGATGCTACCTCATAAACCTCAATTGGCTCGATATTTAAATACTCAGCAACTTTATCCATTGCAGGAACACTAGTCCATCCAAATTCTGCCTGTACCAAATGTAGTAATGGTAGCAAAGCTGATTTTTGTTTTCCAGC
>SEDG01000695.1 GCA_004295885.1 Pedobacter sp.
GTTTATCAGGCTTGTGATTTATTTTGTTTGCCTTCTCAAGGGCCAGGTGAGACATGGGGTTTAGCTGTAAATGAAGCTATGGCTTGTGGGAAAGCCGTGTTGGTATCTGATAAAGTGGGTTGTGCAGCCGATTTAGTGACCAAAACAACTGGTTTAATATTTAAGAGTAATGATCTAGACGATTTGAAACAAAAATTAATAGCTTTAACGAACGATAAAAAACAATTGGATGAAATGGGTAAATCTGCCCAACAACATATTCAAAACTGGAGTTTTGAAGAACAACTAAATGCCATTCTAAGTTATGCAAACAGATAAATATCAAAATTATTCTCGTCAGAAAGTACTCATTTTGATTTATCTACCTTGGGTTTTATCTATGATCATACAAATAGACCCTGTTGCTTCTTATTTTGTTGCTTGGTTGGGATCGTTTTACATCTTCTATTTAACGTTATTCTCTCGTGTAAAATTTATCCCCTTAGATTTTCCATTGGTTAAACAGGTAATGAGGCCCATCGTAATTATTCAGTTGATTTTTGCGGGTTTTATGTGCTGTACCTCCATCTTTTATTTCATGGACCATTTGGGGTATGAATATTTTAATAAGATTAGTACAATACCCTTTCAGGTAAATGAGCAGACTTATGCCATTGCCAAATGCCAACGATTATCATTATTAGCCCATGCTGCCTTAGTTACGGGAATGGTTTTGAAGATTAGGCAATTTCCTGTCATTAAACATCAGCTTAATCTAAATTTAGATTTCTTCTTGATTTGGCTTTGTGTAATCAGCTATATTATTGGGGGTGCTACCGCTAGGATTGGGAGTATTTCCCAATTCTCCTATGGTCTGATAAATATATCAATTACCTGTAGCGCCTTAGTTTTAGTAAGAGGAATGGTGCAAAGAAAAAGAGGATATATGATTTTTGGAGGTGGTCTTTTTGCCTTTAACTTTGTGGCTTCTACTTTAACAGGGTACAAAGAGAGTATCATTATCAATGTGATTATCATCAGCTTTTTGATGTATCCTTATTATAAAAGAGTTATTTTAACTTTAGCTATCCCTACCATATATATCTTGTTATATATCTTGCCAACTTTCGCTAATGTAATAAGGACCCAATCTTGGTATGGGCAAAAATCTGCAGAGGAAGCTCGGAAGGAAGCATTTGATGCGGTACTTAATAGTGGAGCGCCAGTAATTGATGAAACCAACTGGACTTTTTTAACTAATAGACTAAGCGAAATAAACATGTTTACCACATTTGTTAAACATATACCCAAAGAACGTGACTTTTATCGGTTAGAAATTGTAGAAAATTCCATATTAGCTGTTATACCAAGGGCGTTTTGGCCTGGCAAATTCGTGACTGAAACTGTCTCTATGCAACGTGTGTATGAAGCGGGAGTAGCCGTGCAAGCTTCTGATGTATCTGCCAAAACAAGGCCTGTAGTAGATGGCTATGTTAGTGCTGGCTTAATCGGTGTATTCATTTCTATATTTTTATATGGATTTGTCACGCAATGGATCTGCAACAAGGCGGAAGA
>SEDG01000696.1 GCA_004295885.1 Pedobacter sp.
GCCAATCCATTTTCTTTTTCAAATTCTTCGCTATCAGCGTACACAATTGTACATTCTTCTCTTGGTACTTCTTGTCCATTTGCATCTAAAATTCTTAATTCTGCTATGGCGGCAACGGCGGAATTTTCATAGCTAGAAGTACTTTCCAAACAGATATAACGTCCGGCAGAAGCTTTATCGAAAGAGATATTTTGCCAACCATCCTTATCTTCTAAAACTCCAGCTTTAACCAGTTGATTGGTATTTAAAGTTAATTTAGAGCCAGCTTTGGAATGCAATAAGGTAGAATCCAACTGCGTCGACCAAATTTGTTCCTTAATACCCTTAAGTGATTTATCTTTAGGGTTGCCCAATTCCAACACCGTGATTTGATTAAGCCCTTTTTTAATCCAGCAGCCTGGAATATATAAGGTTTGTTGTGGTCCTATCCCCCAATACCTGCCAATTAACTTGCCATTCAACCAAAGCAAGCCATGGTCTAAATTGCGGGTATCTAAATACGTATCTCCTATTTCATTTACTGTAAAACTGCCTTTTAGAAACTCAGGATATCCGGCTTTTGCCGATGATGTTTTAACATTTTCTATTTTATCTAACGGAAATTGATAATGTTGCCATCCTTTTAGGGCTTTTCCATTCAAATAAACACCTTCGGTAATTCCTTTGCGCTCGGTGTCTATCGCCGTACCAAAATTTACTCTACCCAATGGTTCTACCAAAATTTCTAATCTGTGTTTTCCTGTCGGGAAGTTAACTTGTATCGCGGTTTGATTAAGCCTTCTATCCAATACGCCAATTTTCTTGCCGTCTAGATAAATCATTGCCCTATCCATTACACGGGTAATTTTCAATTCACCTTTTAAGTCTCCAGTAAAATCGTGGGCGTATAAAATTAGGCCATAAGCTTGGTCTAATGCCTCTATATTTTGAGGGGTTTCAAAGACTTTTGGAGCGGGTAGGTTATTAACCAAAGAAGCAAAGTGAGTCAGCTTAAATTCGGGAATAACAATTTTTTTAATCGCCGTAGGTAGAGCAGGTAACTTTAAATCTGGATATTTCTTTAAAATCACATCTCTGAAAGCATAAAACTTATCATTTGGCTCGCCATCTTCATTTAAAGGGGCATCGTAATCATAGCTGGTGGTGTAAGGTGTATAATAAGTATTGCTACCATTTGCGCCAGGGAAAAAGCCATTGGTTGTACCGCCGTGGAACATATAAAGATTAACAGAAACACCATTATCTATCATCCATTTGAAATCGGCTAGTTTTTCATTAACTGAATGAACCTCGTGTTTACCGCCCCAGTAGTCGAACCAACCCGTCCAAAACTCAGAGTTAAATCTTGGCCCTTCTGGCACATATTGGGCAAAAGTTTCAAATCCTTTTTTAGCTTTACTGCCGAAATTAATGGTTGGTATTACACCTTCAATGTGACCCTTATCATAGTAATTTTTTCCTGGCCAATCGCAATGAAACAAGGGTACATCCACTCCTGCTTTTAATAAAGTATTTTTTATGGCTTCTAAATAAACCTTATCAGATTTATAAA
>SEDG01000697.1 GCA_004295885.1 Pedobacter sp.
GATTAGGCTTTGAGCTGAAAGCGAAAAGACTAAAGCAAAACACATAGTGCTGTCATCCTGAGCTTGTCGAAGGATCTATAAAGAAAAATCATAATGTCGATTAAAGTAATAAATACTTCTGAGCAACCAGAGTTTGACAACTCGCCACTTAAACAAGGCTACTCATTCCCAGCCGAATGGGTTAAACACGAAGCGACTTGGTTAAGTTGGCCACACAAAGAAGAATCTTGGCCAGGTAAGATTGAGACGATTTATGAACCTTATTGCCAGTTCATCAAAATTGTAGCCACAGGAGAAAAAGTTCGTATCAATGTAAGAGATGAGGAAATGAAAGCTTTTGCTATCTCAGAATTACAGAAAGTTGAAGCTGATTTAAGTCAGATTGAATTTTACTTTAACGAAAGTAATGATGCTTGGTGCCGGGACCATGGACCCGCATTTGTAGTCAAAGGAAATGAAAAAGCAGTTGTAGACTGGGGTTATAATGCTTGGGGAGGGAAATATCCACCGTTTGATTTAGATGATGTAATCCCAACTAAAATTGCAAAACACTTCAATCTACCATTGTTTAAGCCAGATATTGTAATGGAAGGTGGTTCGGTTGAGTTTAATGGCGCTGGAACTATTTTAACAAGCACAGCTTGTTTGTTAAATGAAAACAGAAATCCGCATTTAAATAAAAAACAGATTGAAACTTACTTAAAGGAGTTTTATGGTGCCGAGCAAGTTTTGTGGGTAGGAGATGGAATTATTGGAGATGATACCGATGGCCATATTGACGACATTACTCGTTTCGTAAATGAGGATACCGTTTTAACTGTTCTGGAAAGTAACCCTTTAGATGAAAACCATATTTTACTGGAGGAGAATTACCAAGCGTTAAAAGAAATGAGGTTATTAGATGGTAGACCATTAAACATTGTCAAATTGCCAATGCCATCGCCAGTAATTTATGAGGATACCCGTTTGCCAGCCTCTTATGCTAATTTTTATATCGCCAATGCAGCTGTTATCGTATTAGAGTTATTAACTTTACAACATTAAAACATTTCAACTTTACAACATTTCATAATGAAATTACTAGAAGGAAAAACAGCACTAATTACAGGTGCATCAAAAGGAATAGGTCGCAAAATAGCTGAAAAATTTGCAGAACAAGGTGCTAACGTTGCATTTACTTATCTATCTTCGGTAGAAAAGGGACAAGCTTTAGAACAAGAGTTACAAAGTTTTGGCACACAAGTAAAAGGCTACCGTTCAGATGCTTCTAAATTTGATGAAGCCGAAAAATTGATTGCAGATATCATGACAGATTTTGGTTCGATTGACATCGTAGTTAACAATGCTGGTATCACAAAAGATGGCTTATTGATGCGTATGACAGAGGAAAACTGGGATGACGTGATGAACGTGAACTTGAAATCTATCTTCAACGTAACTAGAGCAGTAACTAAAATTATGATGAAAGCTCGTAAAGGAGTATTCATCAACATGAGTTCTATTGTTGGTGTAACTGGTAATGCTGGTCAGGCAAATTATGCAGCTTCAAAAGCAGGGATTATTGGTTTTACTAAATCGGTGGCTAAAGAATTAGGTTCTCGCAACATTCGTGCAAACGTTGTGGCGCCAGGATTTATCCGTACAGAAATGACTGAGGTTTTAGACCCAGCAGTTGTTGCAGGTTGGGAAGCAGGTATTCCACTTAAACGTGCTGGTGAAACTGAAGATATTGCCAATGTTTGTGTGTTTCTAGCATCGGATTTGAGTGCGTATGTAACCGGACAAACTATTTCTGTTTGCGGGGGAATGCTGTAATAAAGGTAGAGGGTATAAAGGTAGAGTAGAAGGCGAGGGTTTGTTCATCTCGTCATTGCGAGGAACGAAGCAATCTCCTCTTCAATAATATAAATGTATAGTTATTAATTTAGCTATGCATTTTTCATTGAATGTTGCTTTGAACCTTTCAACCTCCAAAACTACTTCACCAAATAATTCCCTTTTACCTGCGTAACTGTCGCTAATTGTTTATCCTTATCAAAAGCAACATAAGCTTTTTGCAAGGTTTGCCAGAAATTAACTTGTTGCGGGTACTGAGAGCCATATTTTTTCATGTTGGCATCAGTCATTTTAAAAGGGTAAATGTTCACAGGAATATCTCCTTGCCCAGCATTTCTAGCTTCAACTGCCAATACATAAACTTCTTTAATTTTTTCATCGGTTAAGGGGATGCAGCCAATGGTTACGCAATTCCCGTGAATGTAAATGTCGCCCCCGGTTTTATTTCCTTTTCCAGTTCTTGCCAAATCAACTTTGTTGGGATAATCTACGCCCAACGATAAGTG
>SEDG01000698.1 GCA_004295885.1 Pedobacter sp.
AAAGTATAATTATTTGCCAAACAACTATGTTCGCCAAGTGAGTTTTTGTAATCGGTTGTAGTTTTTCCATTAACTGTTATAGCTGGGCTTATCACTGCAGTTTTTAAAACCCATTTATAAGCAGTAATGTCTTCTGAGGCCGTTTGCTTTTTACAACCTAAGGCTACTAAAAACAATGCTAAAACTAAAAATGCTCTCATATTTTATTTTTATAACCTATACGAAGCTTAAGTAGGAAACGCTACAAAGCATTAATTTTTTTATAACGGCTACTTATAAATATCATTTAAAATTTTTGCCAAACGAACACCTCCCTTTAAAAGTTGCTCATTCACGGTGCCAATCCAATCGTAATTATACTTGTAACTTAACTTATCATCAGTTTTAATACCAGTTGCATAAATTTTATTACAGATACTGTAAGATTCCCAAATGCAATCCTTTAAGCTAGCCTTTTGCCAGTTGCCAATTTGCAAAGCTGTAGGGTGATTAATTGCCTTTGTATATTCTGTATAACTTAATTGCTGAAAATCTATCAACTGCTCATCCCAAACTTTATGCAAATTAGATTTTTGACCGAACCACAAAACCTGCACTTTGTTTCCTCCCAAATCATCTTTTCTAGCGGTATGCATCGGCTGATTCATGTCTCCAATTAAATGGATAAGCATCTTCAATGCCAAGGTCTTTTGCGCCAATGTACTTTTTGGGTTTTTCAAAACAACAATCATCTCATTGGTTTTGTTGTAAACATTAGCGCTTGGCTGATTATCCAAATAACTAAATAAATCAGTCTTACTCATATCAGGGTTTAGATTTACGTAATGCCAGCTGCTCAAATAACTATAAGAACTATCAGACCTGACAAAATCTGCCCAATTTGCCGCTAGGGCGATACTTTCTGTCCCAAGAATTTGCTTAATGGCTGCTTTAGCTTTAACCTGTAAATAACTATCAGCAATTTCGCCAACAATTCTATGTCCTAAAACACCCCATGCACTTGCTGTAATCGGCACATATACCAACGCAAAAACAACAACTAACCTCTTAAATATTGATAATTTCTTCATTCTATAATTCTTTAGGCACACAGGTAATTTTTTCTTTCAAAACCAATGCACATTCTCTTTGATCGTTCAAATTCTCTAACACCAAACTGTTAGCAGCAGACGACTTAATTTTAAAGTTAGTTAAATACCTTCCTGTCCTGTAACAGCCAGAAACCTTCTGTTTGTAGTTATCTTTTGTAAAAGTTCCCGTAAGTATTAAAGTATCGCCCTTAACAATGTAAGTACCCTTTGCATATTCTTTCCAAACGCCTTTATTAAAACACGAATCTGAGTAATAATTTACTTTAGAAAAAGTTGTTAAATCCACATAAAATGAGTCGCAACTTATTTTAAAATGATGTTGGGTATAAGTTAAGAGTTTACTCGAATTGGCAATACTATCCTGATTCCAAACGCCCTGCAAAAGCGCTTCTCCCTTGCCTTGTACGTTAGGTAAGCGGGTGCATGACAAGGCAAAAGCTAAAAGACTAAAGACTA
>SEDG01000699.1 GCA_004295885.1 Pedobacter sp.
CCTGGAACTTATACGATAAAAGTTAGCGCTGTTGGTTTAAACATTCAAGAAAAGAACATAAACACGATAGCTGGTCAAACGCTAGTTTTAAATTTCGTGCTTACAGAAAACAGTCAGGCCTTAAACGAAGTAACAATAGCTGGAATTAAAAACAAGTACAAAGTAAGCTTACCATCAGCATCTTTAAGACTAAATGAGCCGCTATTAGAAGCTCCGCAAAATATTCAAACCATTAGTGAACAAGTTATAAAGGACCAGCAAATCATTAGTATGAGCGATGGTTTAATAAGAAATGTAAGTGGCGCAACAAGATTAGAACATTGGGGAGATTTATATACCAACATTACTATGCGAGGTTCTCAAATCCAAGCAATGCGTAATGGTTTCAATTTTGTTTCTTCGTATTGGGGACCATTAACCGAAGATTTGAGTATTGTTGATCACATCGAATTTATAAAAGGTCCAGCTGGTTTTATGCTAGGCAACGGCGATCCAAGCGGGATGTACAATGTAGTTACTAAAAAGCCATCTGGTTTTAACAAAGGGGAAGTATCTTTTACCTTGGGCAGCTATGATTTATATAGAACAACGGTTGATTTTGATAGAAAGTTAACCACAGATGGAAAATTGCTATTCAGACTAAATGCAGCTATGCAAACTAAAGGATCTTTTAGGCCATATGAAAAAAATGATAGGTACACATTTGCTCCATCTTTAAGTTATCAAATAACAGACAATACCAAATTTACTGCAGAATACACGTTGCAAAATGCTAAAATGACCGAAGTTGGTTCTTATTATATATTTAAACCAGAAGGAGGCTATGCTTCATTACCAAGAAATTTCACACTCACACAACCTGGTGTGCAACCCACAAGAATTAACGACCATAGTGTTTTCTTGAATTTACAGCACAACTTTAGCGCAGATTGGAAATTAACAGCCCAAGTTGCCTACTCAAAATATTTACAAATTGGAACAAGTTCTTGGCCATCTGTTATCAATGCAAATAATACTGTAATTAGAAATGTTGCCATTTGGGACGCAGAAAGTAAAATGAAATTAGCTCAACTTTTTATCAACGGACAAGCAAAAACCGGTGGCATAAACCACAGAATTATTGCAGGTTTTGATGGTGGCAAAAAAGATTATTTAGCAGATTGGGGTCAATCTCATGATTTAGATTTACCATCTTCTCCATTTGATTTAAACAACCCTAATTATGGTTTTCCATCTAACGATTATCCCAATTTTGATAGAGAAACTCCACTATTGCTAAGAGCAATTGCTGCTGGTGGTTTAATGGATCAGAAATACCTTAGCGGTTATGTACAAGATGAGCTTGGATTTTTTGACAACAAAGCTCGTTTAACCTTAGCAGGAAGATATACTTATGTTAGTCAGTCTGCTTGGGGAGGCCCTTCTGACAAAGCAAAACACTTTACACCCAGAATTGGCTTAAGTGTTTCTCTCGATAAAAACACAGCTATATATGCTGTTTACGATGAAGCCTTTACACCACAAAGTGGATTATTGCGAAGTGGCG
>SEDG01000110.1 GCA_004295885.1 Pedobacter sp.
ATCAATAAAAACACATTGATAGAAAACTATTTGACCTACAACTGGGCAAATACAAAACATAATATATCTGCCTTAGCTGGTCATTCTTATCAAAGAATTTTTATTCAGCAGAGAAATACAAGCATCAATAGATTTGTAAATGGTGGTATTGATCCGATTTACAATCCTGGAGTTGGACAAGATTTAACTTTGGCGAATAACCGTCCAGGTGGTTTTGCCTTCATCAATGAGTTACAATCATTTTTCGGTAGGGTAACTTATCAATTCAATAATAAATACTTGTTTACTGCTAATTTCAGGGCAGATGGTTCATCTAAGTTTGGTGCCAATAACAAGTATGGTTATTTCCCTTCGTTCTCAGCAGGATGGAAAATTTCTGAAGAAGAATTCATGAAGAACTCTGTATTCAGCAACTTAAAATTAAGAGCAGGTTATGGTGTAACGGGTAATCAAGAAATTCCACCTAAAATTACACAAGCATTGTTTAGCTCGTTAGCTGCTTCAGGTTATCCACTTTATCTTACTGGCGCTTATCCGGCAGGTACCACTTATACAAGGTTAGCTAATCCAGATATCCAATGGGAAACTTCAAAACAAACAGATATAGGTCTTGACTTTGGCTTGTTCAAAGGAGCGTTAACTGGTACAATTGATGTATTTAGAAAAGTATCAGGAAACATTTTATTACAAGTAATTCCTGCAGATCCGATTCAACCAGCACCAGAGGTTTGGGGTAACGTTAAGGACATGACGGTAACTAACAAGGGTATCGAATTTGAATTAGACTATAGACACGTGGCAGATAATGGTTTCACTTATAATATAGGTGGTAACATTACTTATTCTAAAAACAAAGTTGAAAACTCCCCATATACTGTGATCCCTGCTGGGTCTGTAAGTGGAGCAGGTCTTACCGGACAAACCATTAATGGCTATGTGAACAATCAACCCATCGGAACTTTCTTTATGAGAGAGTACATTGGTCTTGATGCCAAAGGTTTAAGTGTTTATCGTGACTTAGATGGCGATAATTTGAGTACCGACAAGGATAGGGTTTCTGCAGGAACTGCATTGCCAACTACGGTTTATAGCTTTTATGCTAGTGCTGCCTACAAAGGTTTTGATTTAAGCGTTAACTTTAATGGTGTTGCTGGGAATAAAGTTTATGATTACACCCATAACCAAAGTTTCTCTAAATTGAATTTGTCAAGGAATCTGAATACCACAAGAGAGGCTATCTCAGATGCAGCAGAATCAATCAACAATAATAACTTCGTGAGTACCAGATACCTTAAAAGCGGTGCTTTTTTAAGATTGAACAACCTTGCTTTAGGTTATAGTTTAAACACCAAGGATTTAGGAATTAACAAATGGTTCTCTACCATTCGTTTATCAGTTACCGGACAAAATCTTTTTGTGATTACTGATTATCCTGGTTATGATCCGGAAGTAAATATAGATAGGTCAATTGGTGGGGTATCGTCTTACGGTATCGATTACCTAAGTTATCCAAAAGCGAAATCGTTCATTTTTGGTCTAAACTTCTCATTTTAAGTTTTAAATTTTACAGACATGACAAAGAAAATATTAATAGCGTTACTTGGTTTTGCAACTATAACAGTAACCTATAGTTGTTCAAAGCTAGAAGAAAAAGTACTGGATGAAGCTTCGGTTGTAGGCCTTACAAACAAGCAACAAGCAGAAGGAATTATTGCCCCTGTGTATGCGAAATTAGAAGATGTGTTTCTTCATACCAATTATTTTGCCTTACAAGAAATCTCTACAGATGAAGCAATTTTACCTTATCGTGGAGGTACCGATTGGGGTGATAATGGAATTTATATGCAATTGCACCAACACGCCAACATTAGTGCTGATGCGAACGTGAGAAATACCTGGAACAATATTGTGACTGGAATCTCGAGAAGTGTGACTGCAATTAATTCTTTGCCTAGCAACCCAGATCCTAGTTCTAAATTGTTTTTGGCCGAAGCTAGGGGCATGAGAGCTTATTACAATTTATTGATGTTAGATCTTTTCGGATTAGCTTTCGTTAAGGAAGACGCGAGTGAAACTTCAAAAATTTTAAGAGGTGAAGCAGCTATCGCCTACATCAAATCCGAATTGTTGGCCATTGAGCCTGTATTAGATAATACAACAGGTCCAGGTCGCCTTACAAAAGCGGCAGTTTGGGGTTTATTGGCTCGTTTGCACATGAATGCAGCAGTTTATAGAGATGTTTATGCGACTTCATTTACCTTTAAAAATGAAGACATGGATGCGGCGATAGATTATTGCAACAAGATCATTAGTTCTGGTCAGTATAATTTAGCTGCAGATTATTTTTCTCTTTTCAATGATAATAACCACACCAACAAGGAGATAATTTTTGCGGTAGATCAGCGTGCTGATTTAAATGGCCATAATCGTTTGGCTTATTTTTCAATCTCTGGCGATCAATTTCCATTGCCAGCCTACACTGGCTCAAATGGAACTGACGGACCAGCTATTACGCCAGACTTTTACCGTACTTGGGTAAATGCCTATGCACCATTAGATCCAGCTGGGACTGATCCACGTTTTTACAAACAAAATCTAGTTCAAGCAACGGGTTGTGTTGATGCGGCTGCGTTTAACATGAACCGGCGATCACACTTGATTTGTTGTTCCGCGAAAGAGGATTTGAGTTTTACTGGGAAATGGTTAGACGTACAGATATGATTCGTTTTGGAAAATACGAAGGTACTTGGACAGAAAAATCAAATACTGATGTAAGAAAAAGACTTTTCCCTATACCGCAAACTGCAATAGATGGAGCTTCTAACTTACCTGGGTATTTAGTGCAAAATGCAAGTTATTAAGGATATATAATGATAAAAGGCTGTCTGAAAGGACGGCCTTTTTATTGTTGAGGGTTTTCGTCATCGCGAGGCAAGAAGCAATCCTACAACTTAAGCAAAGCGAGATAACCAACCGCTTTAAGATTGCTTTCCCGAAAAATCGGACAAGCTGTACCTCGCAATGACGACAAGACTATAAAACCTAAAAACTGCAAGTTATTTTTGCATTACGATTTCCATTAATTTGGAAATGATTACCTTAACTAAACTAACCAAACTAAACCAAATAATGAACCATTTGCAAACTGCAGACTACATTGTCTTTTTCATTTATTTTATTGCCATATCAGCTTATGGCTATTACATCTATCACAAAAAGAAGTCGAAGGATATTAGTTCCAAAGACTTTTTCTTAGCCGAAGGATCGCTCACCTGGTGGGCCATTGGTGCTTCCTTAATTGCGTCTAATATCTCTGCAGAACACTTTATCGGGATGTCAGGTTCGGGTTTTGCCTTAGGTTTAGCCATTGCCTCGTACGAGTGGATGGCAGCAGCTACACTAATTATTGTGGCCATTTTTATTATTCCAGTTTACCTGAAGAATAAGGTATTTACGATGCCGCAGTTCTTGGCCACGAGATATAACGACAAGGTAAGTACCGTGATGGCTGTGTTTTGGTTATTGGTGTATGTATTTGTAAACCTTACGTCCATCATTTATCTAGGTGCTTTGGCCATTTCTTCCATATCAAACATTAGTTTCGAGTGGTGTATTGTTGGCCTCAGTATTTTCTCTATGATCGTAACCTTAGGCGGGATGAAAGTAATTGGTTATACAGATGTGATTCAGGTTCTGGTATTGATTATTGGTGGCTTAGTGACTACCTATTTAGCACTTTCCCTGCTTTCGAATGAATATGGTTTTGGCGATGATATTTTTGCCGGACTTTCGGTATTACGTAAGGAAGCGCCCACACATTTCCACATGATCTTTAAATCGTCTGATCAATACTATGATAAGTTGCCAGGGCTATCGGTATTGATAGGGGGGATGCTGATTAATAATTTAGCTTACTGGGGCTGTAATCAATATATTGTACAACGAGCTTTGGGAGCAGATTTAAATACAGCACGTAAAGGGATTTTATTTGCTGCATTTTTAAAGTTGTTGGTTCCAGTTATAGCTGTGCTACCTGGTATTGTGATGTTTGTATTGCACAACAAAGGTTTGTTCCAAGCAGAAATGTCTAGCGAAGGGATATTAAAACCAGATCACGCTTACCCAACTTTAATGAACTTACTGCCGCCAGGGCTAAAGGGTGTAGCTTTTGCAGCACTTACCGCTGCCATTGTGGCTTCGTTAGCGGGCAAGGCGAACAGTATCTCCACTATTTTTTCTTTAGATATCTATAAAAAGTACTTTAACAAAGATGCTTCAGATCGTAAGATGGTTAATGTTGGTCGCTGGGCAGTTGCCATCTCTATGACCATTGCTGCCATTGTTACTCCTGCCTTAAAATCGTTAGACCAGGCTTATCAATTTATTCAGGAATATGTGGGCTTTATTTCACCTGGAGTATTGGCTATTTTCTTGTTAGGTTTCTTCTGGAAACGTACCACTGCTGCGGCCGCAATGACAGGAGCGTTAATTACCATTCCGCTTTCTACGGTGTTAAAGTTTTTACCCGTGTGGACAAACGGTGCATTTCCAGATTTACCATTCTTTAATAGAATGGAAATAGATTTTGTGGTGATTGTATTGTTAATGGTTGGTATCAGTTTAATGAAACCAAAACCTGTGAGTGGTGAGCAAGCTATTGAAGTCGATACTTCTATGTTTAAGTTCAGTACTAGTTTTGCAGTAGGTTCTATTTTAATTATGGGTATTCTAACTGCACTGTATACTGTTTTTTGGTAAGAAGATTAAAAAAATTAGATTTAAAGCAGTCCTTTTCTATGGGCTGCTTTTTTGTTAGATATGTTTAGGTTTTTAGGAGCGCAGAGACAGTAGAATAATTAACGGAAAGTCCCGCCATCCACTCCAATCTTTTAATTCAGCTTTGCTTTCATTAAAAGGATTTCGTTCCTGTCGTGGCTATTTAACAAAAGACAGTTTTCCATAGGGTTGGGCTTAAACCTCATTCGATAACCTCGCAAACTTGTTTCTATATTCAATTGGCGTAAGGCCAGTGATCTTTTTGAATATTTCTCTAAAGGCTTTTGTGTCGGTGTAGCCAACATCAAACATAATTTCAGTAACGTTTTTTCTCGATGCTTCGAAGTAGGTTTTGGCTGCTTCAATTCTTACTCTTTGTATATATTCTAAAGGCGTGTTATTAGTCGCCTCTTTAAATCTTCTTTCAAAAGTTCTACGACCTGAGTTAATCAAGTTAGCTAAGGTTTCAATCGAGATTTTTTCCGAATAATGTTTTTCAATGTAATCTTGTACTTCTTGAATATCAACGTCGCCATGATTTCTTTGTCCCTTGAAAATGGCAAATTGAGATTGACTATCCCTGCCGATATCCAATGCAAAGTATTTGGAAACCATTATGGCCGTTTCCCTGTCTGAAAATTTTTCTAGCAAGTATAATATTAGGTTCCATAAACTGCTTGCTCCGCCACTGCTATAAATATTGTCGTGCTCCGTAATGATGGCTCCATCTTCCACTTGCACATTGGGGTATCTTTCCCTAAACTCATTAACGTGTGCCCAATGTGTAGAACATTTTTTGCCGTTTAGTAATCCAGTTTCGGCCAAAAGAAAAGCACCGATACATAAACTGGCTAAACTGGAACCTTTCTCATGCAATTGTTTAAAATAAGGAATGGCTTCTGCATTGCCTTTTATGCCTTTTAGGGTGTCGCCAAATACAGGCGGTATAATTAGCAAATCGGTTGCTTTTACGTCTTTGAGTAGTCTATCTGTTTTGATTACATACTCTCCATTGTTAGCGGGCACATATTCGTTTAGCCCAACATATTCGACTTTGAAAATAGGTTTTTTGCCAAATGCAGTTAAAAACTCGTTTGCTGTATTAAAGGTTCTAAAGGTTGGTGTAACAGCTTCAATTACGCCATATTCAGGTACAAAGACAGATATCTGCATATTAATGAAATATTGAACCTCAAGTTAAAATTATTTTGTCATAATTCACCCCTAATTTGTCGTTTTCGCAACAGCCTTAATTTTAAACGCTGCTGTACTTTTGAATTGTAAAAATTAACCAACAAAAACAAAATATGGCACAGTCAATAAAAGTTACGGTAGAAGCAACAATCAATGCTCCCGTAGAAAAAGTATGGAAAGTTTGGAATACACCTAGTGATATTATCAAATGGAATACTCCAGATCCTAGCTGGCATACACCAAGCAGCGAAAACGATTTAAGAGTAGGGGGTAAATTTAAAAATAGGATGGAAGCTAAAGACGGAAGTTTCGGTTTTGATTTTGAAGGGATATATGATAGCGTGGAACTAGATAAAGAAATTACTTATACCATGGGCGATGGCAGACAGGCAACAACCTTGTTTAGCGAACAGGATGGTAAAACCCACGTTACGACCACTTTTGATACCGAGACGCAAAATGATCCTGAGTTTCAGAAACAAGGATGGCAGTCTATCTTGAATAGTTTTGTAAGATATGTTGAATCAAACAATTCATAAATCCTAACCTTAATCAAATGACAAAAAACAAAATCATCTTTTGGGTGGCAACTGCGATTATCATCCTTTGGGAAGGCGTAATGCCTCTGGCTACTCTGCTATTTTCGCCCGAGTATATCACATTTGGAACTAGACCACTCGGCTATCCAGACTACTTTGCTTACGCACTCACTATTTGCAAGGTACTTGGAGTAATAGCAATTGGATTTCCAAAAACGCCAAGTAGGTTAAAGGAGTGGGCGTATGGGGGACTAACTTTTAGCTTGATCTTTGCATTCATCAGCCATGCTTGCGTAGATAAAAACATCATGTATATGATCTTGCCAATTATAGTTTTGGCTATACTTATTGTTTCTTATGTCTTTAATCGTAAACTAAATTTCAATAACAATGGAAAGTAATTCAGTTTCTTTACACAGGGTGATCAAGGCGAGTCCTGAAAAAGTATTTAAAGCCTTTGCAGATCCAATAGCGCATGCCACTTGGTTGCCACCTTATGGTTTTGTATGTACCATCCAAGAAATGGATTTTAAGGTAGGTGGTCAATTTAAAATGACTTTTATCAATTTCGGTACAGGAAATGGGCATTCTTTCGGTGGTACCTATCTTGACATTAAACCAAACCAGTTCATCAAATACTCAGATAGATTCGATAACCCAAATTTACCAGGAGAAATTACAACTACGATTTGGTTGAACAAGGTTATTTGTGGTACCGAACTTAAAGTGTTACAAGAAGGAATTCCTGCTGTAATACCTGCCGAAATGTGTTATTTAGGCTGGCAAGAATGTTTAGAGAAATTGATAAAGTTGGTAGAGCCAGAAATTCCAGACGCTTAATTTTTTGCGTATGAATAATGCTGATGTTAAATTTAAGAGTGCTGTTTTTCTTACGTTTTCTGGAAATTGTAAGGAAGCACTCTCGTTTTATCAAACCTGTTTTGGTGGTACATTACAATTGGAGACTTTTGAAAAAGAGCTAGCAGGTTTTGCGGCAACTCCAGTCATTAGCGGGTCGCTTGTTGCGGATGATATCGTTATCCATGGTTCAGACTTGGTGCACAATGAAGGAAGAATCATCGGAAATTACATGGCTATTTTCATTAGTTGCGCAAATGCGGATGTTAGAAAAGCACTTATTGAAAAATTGGAATTGAGCAACAAGGATGCCTTGGCGAGAAATGAAGATGATCAATTGGTTGAGATTGTTGATGTTTTTGATGTGAGGTGGGTATTGTCTATTTGAAGCTAAGTTATGGAGGTTTTTGTTTAACTATTTGTATGCCTGCCTATTTGAAATTTATGGGTAAATAGCTATTTTAGGAAAAAAAAAGTTCATGAGAAAACATTTATGGTCATTGCCTGTTGCGGCACTCCTGACATTTAGCGCTTCTGCTCAAGAAAAGAAAGACGCCCTAGTCAAAACAGTTGATTCAGTAAAAAAGGTAATCGCCCCACCGGCCAAACCTACTATTGCAGAAAAAGTAAAATCCAGCAAAAAAATAGATGGATTGTTTACCCTTTATAGAGACACGGTTACAGGTGGTTTGCAGATGTACGTGAAAAAGGATCAGCTTGGTAAGGACTATATTTATCAGAGTTTTTCGATGGGCGGGCCGACTACGTTATTTCTCAATCAGAATATGATTCGTAATACGCTTTTATTTCAATTCAAAAAAGTTGATGATAAAATTGAAATATTAGAAAGGAATACTAATTTTTACTATGACCCTAAAAATCCAGTTAGCAAGGCAGCAAATGTAGATGTATCGGATGCAGTTGTTTACATGGATAAGTTTAGTGCAAGTGATGCCAACGGGTATTTAATTGCTGTTGATGGTCTTTTCTTGAGCGATAAACTCGATCCGGTTAAGCCTGTAACTCCTCCAGGAATGCCTCCAGGTGCTATGTTTAACTTAGGTTCGCTAAATGTACCAAAATCAAAATATGAAAATGTAAAATCGTTTCCTACTAACACAGATGTTGTGGTAAGTTTAGCCTATGATAATCCAATGCCGTTAAATGGTGGCGGAAAAGATATCACGGATGCTAGATATGTGCGTGTTAAGATGCAACATTCTTTTCTTGAAGTGCCTAAAAACGATTTCAGACCAAGGAGAGATGATCCAAGGGTAGGTTACTTTGGAGCTGAGGTTGATAACTTAACCTCTTTATCGCCAACTCCTTTTAAAGATTTTATCAGTCGTTGGTCGCTTGTTAAAAAAGACCCATCAGCCAAATTAAGTGAGCCGGTTGAACCGATTGTGTTTTGGATTGAGAATACTACTCCAATAGAATACAGGCCGATTATAAAAGAAGCGGGAGAAAAGTGGAATGAAGCTTTCGAAAAAGCAGGTTTCAAAAATGCAGTTGTCATGAAACAAATGCCTGACAATGCGGAGTGGGATCCAGCAGATCTTTCATACAATGTAATTCGTTGGGTGTCTTCTGCTTATCCGTCTTATGGCGCCATCGGTCCAAGCTTTTTTAATCCGCTAACCGGTCAAATTTTAGGCGCTGATATTACAGTTGAATGGAAATCTGGAGCAGGAACTCCTGTTTTGGATGATTTGTACAATGGTGGAAATGCTGCGGCAATGACTTTGCCATGGGAAAACCCAGTTCAAGCATTGGCTAAAACTCAGCAGGGCAATCAAGTTTTCAATAAAAACCATTTGGCAAACTGTGCCTTGGCCCAAGAGTTAAGTATGCAGTATCAAGCTGGATTAGCCACTATTGAAGTATTGGATGCCGATATGCCAGAAGCAAAACGTGCAGCAGCAGTGAGAGAAATGCACAAGCAGTTTTTGTATTACCTAATTATGCATGAAATGGGACATACCTTAGGTCTTAACCATAACATGAAAGCTAGTCAGATGCTTAGTCCGGCACAAATGAACGATACCAAACTTACCCATAAAATTGGTTTGCAAGGTTCAGTAATGGATTATCCGGCAATTAACGTGAGCAGCGACCGTAGCAAACAAGGCGATTATTATACCACAAAAGCTGGTCCTTATGATCTTTGGGCAATCGAATACGGTTATACGCCATTTGCTGAAAAAGACGAAGAACAAGGCCTTAACAAAATACTTAGCAGAAGTACTGATCCGCAGTTGGCTTTTGGAAACGACGCTGACGACATGCGTAGTCCAGGTGGAGGTATAGACCCAAGGGTAAACGTTAATGACCAAACTAATGATATGGTTACTTACGGTGAAGATCGTTTTAAACTAATCAATACCATGATCCCTAAATTGAAAGAGAGATTTAGCAAGCCAGATCAAAGTTACCAAGAGTTAAGGTCACGTTACATGCAGCTGAATGGTCAGCGTTCATCTATGGCAGCAGCATTAAGCCGTTTTATCGGTGGTGTTTATGTTGATAGAAGTTTTGTAGGTCAAAAATCTGCAAAGCTATTGCAGCAATAGTTTCTGCTCCAGGTGGATATGATAATGCAAGTAAAGCAGCTGCGTTATCTACGCTTACGAGAGTTAAAACACAATTAGGTACTGCTGCAGGTACAGATGAGCAAACAAAGGCACATCGTATTGCATTAAACTTTTTGATAGATAAGGCGCTTTCTACAAATAAATAGAAAGTTTTATACAGTTAAAAAAACCATCCTTATTGTTAATCAATATAGGGTGGTTTTTTTTTGCAGTGGATAACTGCTGAGTTTAATTGCTATGTTTAGGGTTAAATGCTTTTTTCAATTAAATGCTCGACCTAAACTCTAAAGAAACAACGAATCTACCAGGAACTTGGTAACAAAAACTTCTTTTAGATCTATTATATTGTATTTTGGCTCCATTTTCATTCATCATCTCCAAATATCTACTAATCGTCCTTTCACTGACACCAAATTTCTCGGCAAGTTGTTTTCGTGTGCCGGTACTGTTCGAAGAGATGAGATAATCAAGCCTTTCGTAAATATTAATTCTGGTTCTCATGCTAATTTGTTGACGTTGTTTAAATACAAGAGTGAAAAACGAAGTCTTTAGCCCATACACAAATCTAATTTTTTTAGTCTAGTTAAAAAATTAAGCAGTAATTTTCTTGCTTGCCATAAAATGGCAACTTTCGTTCTTAAAATTGTGCTTTTAATGAATGGTTATGAAAATGTTGAGTGTTGTGATAAATAAAATTGAGAAAATGCCTAACGTTCGCGTGAAACTAAAGGCTTTTATGCCGTTGATAGGCTTGTTTTTATTCATCGCAATTTCAAATCACTCCAATGTGCAGCAAATGAACGTTGTGGAGACACAGGCTTATTTGAAAAATGCAGTTAAAAAAGCCTATGCGGCAAGCGTTAGGATTTGGGGATTTGATGTAGAAAGAAACGAGCGTACCTCTGCGCAGTTTAGTGGCGTTGTAGTTAGTGAAAAAGGAATAATACTTACCGCGGCTCATACCATCTCACCAGGCAGAACTTATAAAATATTCTTCCCAGATGGGAGAGAGGTAATTGCAAAAGCGCTTGGGCGTATAGATTTGGAAACAGCCCCCGGAACTCCAGATGCCGGTATGATGCAGATCTTAGACAAAGGCTCATTTCCGTTTGTAGAAATGGGGTTTTCAGCTTCGCTTAAAGTAAATGAGGCTTGCATCAGCATATCTTATCCAGAAAGAATAAACTTGACTTTGCCTACTTTGCGGTATGGGAAAATAGCGGAAGTAAAAAATGAATACGGTTTCATAAGATCAACTTGTAAAATGGAACCTGGAGATTCAGGAGGCCCATTGTTTGACCAGCTAGGTAGGTTAATAGGAATTCACAGTGCTATTGATGTAAATGAAGAAATGAATTTCGAAATCCCAATTGATGTTTATCGCAAATATTGGACGGCTTTACAAGAGCAAAAAAACTATACGACATATCCAACTCAAACAGATAGTTTTAGCAAAAGTTCGAGTGATTCTTTCTCAAAAATTTGGGATCTTGATGTGCCGATTGATAGGTTCGCATCAAGGCTGATTAAGAAAAATAACAATGCATTTCTTTTAACCAGTAAGCTAGAAGGAGTGGATATTGAAGCTACCGGAACCGTGATCAACTATGTTGAAAATGAAGTAAAGAAACAGTTTGTAGTTAGCAAAAACAGTATTGTTGGAGATTTACCTTATTTATTGGTTGATGATGAGAAAGTATTATTGGAAGTGGTTAAAAGAGATAATTGGCTGAGAGGCGATCAAACTTTTTCGAAATCAATAAAATTGATGAATAGACCTTTCATACCGAGCAAACATCCTGTAGATAGATTTATTGGGGGTAGTTCTGAAAGAAGAGATGGATATAAACAAGTTTTTACCCACGATGCAGTTTTAACTCCTAGTCAGTGTGGTTCGCCAATATTTGGTGTGGATGGAGAATTCTTAGGGATCAATATCGCTAGGTACAGTAGGGCAGTTAGTTTGGGTATACCTTGTGCAGCCATTATTGAGTTGCTGAAATAAATATAGCGGTTGTAACAAGTTTTTACATAATAGTGTAAAAATAACACTAAGTAGGGTCGTAATTCCTTGTAAAATCTTAAAAGCGCAAAGCGAAATCAAGGAATTTTTCAAATAGAAATGCGCAAGGCCTCAATCCTAATAAGTTGAAGTTTATTTGTTGTTTAATTTTAATCAACTTGTTGATTTTTAATATATTGTATATTTTTAAATCGCTTTCTACTCAACTAATAATTAGCGGCTTTTACTCCCATTTGCAGATGTTGACGGCGGTGATGGTAAATAGACGATTGGGACAAAGTATTATTTAGAATTCTTCTAACTTTTTTGCAATTAACTTTAAGCGAATTATTTTTTAGCTTTGGAGTATATGAGAATGCAAAGGGAAAATCTTCATGGTACTGAGGATTCCGAATTGCTATTAGAGCTTACTCAGGGTAATCGGCATGCTTTTGATATCATTTATAACAGGTATTGGAAAATGGTGTTTGATGCAGCTTACAAACGAGTTGAAAATGTCGATGACGCAAAGGACATTGCTCAGGAAGTTTTTGTTCAACTCTGGCGACGTGGGGCTAAAGAACCCATTAAACAATTGGATAGTTATCTATTTGTAGCCACACGAAATGGGGTTTTTAAGCATTTCGAATTAGAAAGCAGGTTTGTTTCGGAACAATACGCGGGTGATACCTTACAAGATCCTACATCAGCAGATCAGCACGTGATGTACAAAGACTTTGTTCGTTCTTTCGCTAATCTTGTTGATGCCCTTCCACCACAACAACGACAAATATTTAAGATGAGATTTGAGCAAGACATGAGTAGTCATGAAATTGCGCAAGCTTTAGGTATTTCGCCAAAAACGGTTAGAAATCTATTAGGGAAGTCTCTTGCTCGTTTAAAGTCTTCCTATTTTGTTGTTTTTTTACTGCTTTCTTGCTTTCCGGCAGTAAAATAAGTGATCAGGTGATGTTTTCTTTATCATTTCTTTTTATTTGCTGGTTTTTATCCGCTTAAACCAAAATAGAGGTTACTGTTTTTATTTTTTTTATATTTTTTTTCATTGGGCGTGGGCGCATTGGATTATTTTTCACTCTTGTATGTAAAGACTATTAAAAAAAGATTAAGAAAATGTGAAAACATTGGTTTTTAATAGCGAAAAAGGAAAGATTTACTTCATATAATGGAAGAAAAAGATATAAAATATTTTAATGTTATTTTAAAGAAATACAATCAGGGCTTGGCTAGTGCTGAAGAAGTTGAATTTCTAGAAAAGTATTATACGCTATTCGAGGAGAAAGAAAGCTTTCTTGATGCTCAACCACCAAAAATTCAGCAAGAAATAAAAAGCGATATCAAAAACAAAGTTGATGAAAAGATTGATTTTTTAATCCAAGAGCGTCAACATCTAGTTCAGATAAAGTGGGCTTTAATACCATTACCACACCAAATGGGGGTCAGTATGAGGTAGTACTTCATGATGGGTCTAAGATATGGCTCAATGCAGGTTCAAGTTTAAAATATCCAACGGCATTCAAAGGTAATGATAGAACAGTAACCATAACTGGGGAAGCATATCTTGAAGTGGCTAAGAATAAACTGAAACCATTTAGGGTGATTAGCGGCAGTCAAAAGATAGAGGTTTTGGGAACGCATTTTAATATTAATGCCTACACAGACGAAGCGTCAATTAAAACAACTTTACTGGAAGGCGCCGTAAAAGTTTCATCAAATAATTCGTCTACAATTATTGCCCCTGGCGAACAAACTTCCTTGCTACGTTCAAACGGAAACCTAGAAAAAAAATCGGTTGATGTTGAACAAGAGGTAGCCTGGAAAAATGGCGTTTTTGTGTTTAAGGGAGAAGATATTAAAGCAATCATGAGACAAATTGCTCGCTGGTACGATGTAGAAGTTGAATACGAAGGAACTGTAACAGACGAGAAGTTTTATGGACAGATCTATAGAAATAGCAAGCTTTCTGAAGTTTTAGCCATACTAGAACTCAATAACCTACACTTTAAAAGTAATGGAAGAAAAATCACAGTTTCAAACTAGGCAGTTTGCAGCTTTCAATTAACAGTTCACAAAAATGAACCAATGAACTAATGACTATTGAACTAATGACCATTGAACTAATGAACCAATAAACTAATCAACCAATAACGAACCTAAACCAACTAAACGAAAGAAATTATGAAGAAATAGATACTCCCCAGCATTCAGAAATAAAGAATCAACCATGACTTAAAAAACCGGAAGTGTTCGAAGCACCCCCGGTTATAAAAAGGTCAGCAGCTAGACATTGCAAGACCGGCTGCCATTATTCACCTCATCTTAAATCAAAAGTATGAAATTAACTTTTCTTTATCGCTATGTGTGCTCAATACATAGGTTAAAGTATAAATTCCTCATAGTGATGAAATTAATTGCAATTTTATTACTAACCGCATCCATGCATTTATCGGCTGCGAGTTATTCTCAAAACATCACGCTATCGGTGCGTAATGCCGATTTGCAAAATGTTTTCAAAGAAGTCAATAAACAATCTGGCTACTTATTTTTTTATACCGGAAAAATTAACATCTCACAGAAAAAAGTGTCGGTGGTATTAAAATCCGCGACCATAAAACAAGCGTTAGATGAAATTTTAAAGGACCAAGCACTTACTTACACCATCATCAATAATACGGTTGTACTACAGAACAGTGCAGAATCGCCTAAGGGTATTGAATCTATTGTTAAGCCAATCCCTTTAACCGGTAGAGTAGTGGATGCACTCACAAAGAATGGTATTGGTGGGGTAAATATTTATCAAAAGGATAATAAGACGAATAGGTCTATCACCTCATCTAATGGAGATTTTAAAATTAACGCTAATGTTGGCGATACGCTTTTATTTAGTTTTATTGGTTATAAAATAAAGGAAGTAAAAATAACTGATACCAAACCTCTAAATGTGGCACTTGAAACCGAAGTGAAAGACATGAGTGATGTGGTAATTACAGGTTACCAAACCATTAAAAAGGAGAGTTATACAGGTACGGCTATTACCATCAAAGGTGATGATTTGAAAAAACTCAACTCGCAGAATCTACTAAAGAGTATTCAATCTTTCGATCCATCATTTAAAATTCTCGATAACAATTTGGTCGGCGCCGATCCAAATGCGTTGCCAAAAATTAATGTGCGTGGCGCTACTGCCTTACCATCTATTGGCGACAATGTA
>SEDG01000700.1 GCA_004295885.1 Pedobacter sp.
GGCTTAGAAGTTGCCAAAGATTTTAAGCGCATCGGTATGCACATGAATTTGGCGCCAGATGTAGATGTAAATAATAATGCAAAAAATCCTGTAATCAATTATCGCTCTTTCGGTGAAAATAAATATAATGTTGCTGAAAAGGGAGCTGCTTATTTAAAGGGAATGCAAGATGGTGGCTTATTGGTAAGCATCAAACACTTTCCTGGACACGGCGATACGGATGTAGATTCTCACTTTGATTTGCCCCAACTTAAATTTACTAAAGAACGTTTAGATAGTTTAGAAATGTACCCTTTTAAAGAGTTGGTTAAAAGCGGTGCGGCAGGCGTTATGATTGCGCACATGAATATTCCAGCGTTAGACGCAACACCAAATATGCCATCAACGTTATCAAAACCAATTGTTACTGGGATTTTAAAAGAGCAAATAGGATTTAAAGGAATTGTTATTTCTGATGCGATGGGAATGAAGGGTGTAGTAAAATTCTTTAAAGATGGCGAAGCCGATATAATGGGCATAATTGCAGGAAACGATATTTTGGAACTGTCTGAAGATAGCAAAAGAGCTGTAAAAATGGTAAGAAAAGCCATCAAAGAAGAGCGCTTAACCATGGAAAGAATTGATGAGAGTGTAAAGAAAATATTGACAGCTAAATATTGGGCGGGATTAAATATCCCCCAAACCATTAATGAAAATAATGTTGCCGCTGATGTGAATAGGCCAGAAAGTTTGGTTTTGTTACAACAATTAGCAGATGCAAGTATGACCTTGTTGAGAGGTAGAGAGTACATTAAAACACTTTCTCCAGATAAAAGAACGGTTATCTTAAATTTAGGAACACCTGAAGTAACTACATTTCAAAAGGAATTGGCAACGACTTATAAAAACTCGATTGTTTACAATTTAAATAAAGATGCGAATGCAAATGCAATTGCAAAGGTGTTAGCAGAAATTAAATCTAATGACCAAGTGGTTATTGGAATTGTAGATACCCGAATTCGCCCTGGCAACAATATTCCATTTAGTGCAGATTTAAAAATGTTTATTGCTGATATGGCTAAAAAAGATGCAGTTTTTGCATTGTTCGCAAATCCATATAACCTAGCAGGATTAGCAGGATTAGAAAATGCAAAAGCCTTGTTGGTGGCCTATCAGAAGGAAGAATTTATGCAAAAATCAGCTGCTTCAGTTTTCAAAAATCAATTAATTCCAACAGGTAAACTACCAGTTTCGGTAAATGGATTCTTTAAGTATGGGGATGGGCTATAGATAGTTTGGAGATTGGAGTTTTTAATGTGGAGCTATTTTAACTCCCAACTCCAATCTCCCAACTCAACACTAATATTTATTGTTCTCTGGTTGCAATGCTGCGTAATTCCAATTTTTTAAAAACTCAGTAATCTTTTTCACGCTGTGTCCGTTTCCTTCTTCTAAGTAGGCAGAGTTTTGTGTGTGGATTAATTTTCCATCTCCATCTAAAATTAAAAATACAGGAAATCCGAAACGTCCTGGATAACTTAATTTTTTAAGTACAGCTTCATTT
>SEDG01000701.1 GCA_004295885.1 Pedobacter sp.
AAAGCTCATCCAGGTCGCTTTAAAATGTTCCATATTAAGGATATAGACAAAACAAATAAAGAAGTTAATACAGAAATAGGAAAAGGTGCAGTAGATTTTAAGTCGATATTTACGGGTGCTAAAACAGCTGGAGTGAAACATTACTTTGTAGAACATGAGTTTAATTACAAACCTGACGAATTAGGCTCTATCAAAACAAGTTTCGATTACGTTAACAGTGAACTTTTATAATTACGTTCTAAGTCTATCGACTAACAGACCAATCCATTCTTTAAAAAGTAATTCCCAGTTGCTTAATGCTTCAGCACTGGGAATTACATAACTAGAAAAATCATAACTAGTTTTTCCGATATAATTTGTTGGATAGTAAGCTACTTTATTAAAGTATTTTGAAAAGGCGATACGGGCTCTTGGTATGTGCCAAGCACTGGTTATAACCAAAACTTTAGCATCTGGATTTATCTTTTTTATCAATAAAAAACTCAAAGAAGCATTTTCTATTGTATTTCTACCTTGGTTTTCAATCAAAATATCAGTTTCTGGAATACCTATTTGCTTCAAATAGTCAAAGACTAAATCTCCTTCCTTAACTGTTTTATCGATTAAATTGGCGCTTCCACTGGTTATTAAAATTTTGTTAATTCTGCCAGACTTATATAACGAGATAGCTTGAAAAAGCCTATCTCCCGCCCAGCCAAATTTGACTTTATTATTCCTTTCGTTAATGTTAGAGAAGCCTCCTAAGACTATTCCAACATCAGCTTTCTGGTCTGTAGGATATGGTGATTCATATAGATTAAAAAACTTCCCTACAATAAAAGAGTTAGAGAAAAACACCAATAAAACCAATCCCGTAATCAAAAGCCTTTTACACCTTTTAAAATTCTTTGTGCCAACCGCTAGAAGAAAGAAGAAAACAACCCAGACTAATGGTTTAAGTAGAAACAATAAAATTTTAGACAGCACAAACACCATAAAAGCAAATATCCTATAAAATTAGGATTTTAAATTGCTTTTAGATAGGTTGCTCGTTATGATGTTCACCACTATGGAATTCATTAATTAATTCCTTAATATCTGACTTTTTCCTTTTTTGAGTAGTATGTATAAAGTGAGGAACTTCAGGCGCAACAGCTGGTTCTACAACTTCATCCGCACCAAAAACTCTATCCTTTAAAGACCCATAAGAGTTTTTAATTCCTTCACCTAAACCTTTGGCTTTATCGCCAATAGCTCTTCTAGTATCAGCTCCACTTTCTGGGGCAAATAAAATGCTAATTACTGCTCCCGCAGCTAATCCTGCAATTAACGCAACAGCAACCATTCCGTTGTTGTTATCTCTTCTGTTTAAAACTTTCGATATAATTTTTCCGTATTTCATAAGACAAGATTTTTTAAAAACAACAAAGTATTTTTTATATTGTTTAAAAAATCTAAAGTTTAGCAGCTAAAACACAAGTCTGTTTAAAACTTTCTGTTTTTCCGTTTAAAGCAAAAGCATCAACTTTGATAACATAGATACCAATTCTACTTTGCTGACC
>SEDG01000702.1 GCA_004295885.1 Pedobacter sp.
ACTGATGAAAAAGTAGCGGCTAAATTATCCCAATGGGGAGATAAAAAATTTGGCTTATTTATGCATTGGGGAATTTACAGCATTCCTGGAATTGTTGAATCATGGAGCATAAATTCTGAAGATGCCAGTTGGATTCCTCGAGATAGCACCAAAAATTATGAAGCGTACAAGAAATGGTATTTCGACCTTAATAAACAATTTAATCCTGTAAAATTCGATCCCACTATTTGGGCTAGCTATGCTAAAAAAGCAGGAATGCAATATGTGGTTTTCACGACCAAACACCATGATGGTTTTGCCATGTTCGATACCAAGCAGTCTAATTATAAAATTACCGGGAGCGATGTTCCTTTCTCCACGAACCCGAAGGCAAACATAACGAAAGAAGTTTTTTCGGCCTTTAGAAAAGAAGGATTTATGATTGGCGCTTATTTCTCTAAACCAGATTGGCACAATGAAAACTATTGGTGGCCGCGATATGCAACGCCAGATAGGAATAACAATTATGATATTCGCTTGCATCCACAACGGTGGGATAGTTTTAAGAAATTTACCTATAACCAAATCGAGGAATTGATGACCGATTACGGTTCGGTTGATATTTTATGGTTAGATGGAGGTTGGGTTAGACCAAAGGCCACGGTTAATGATGAGGTTTTGTCTTGGGGTGCGCCGATTCCTGCTTGGGATCAAGATATAAATATGCTTAACATCGCTAAGATGGCAAGGGCGAAACAGCCTGGTTTAATTATGGTAGATAGAACGGTTCATGGCGAATACGAAAATTACCAAACACCAGAGCAAAAGATACCCGAAAAACCATTGAGTTATCCTTGGGAAACTTGTATGACAATGGGAGATGCTTGGGGTTATGTGCCAAATGACAATTATAAAAGTACCAATACACTCATCCATTTATTAGTTGATATTGTTGCCAAAGGCGGAAACTTTTTGTTGGATGTTGGTCCGAAACCCGATGGAACTTTTCCAGGACCTGTTTTACAAAGGTTAACTGAAATTGGGAATTGGATGGATATCAATAAAGAAGCTATCTATGCTACACGACCAATTGCGCCATATAAAACTGAAAATGTCTGTTTTACAGAATCGAAAAAAGGGGCTGTTTATGCACTTTATTTAGTAGATGATAAAAGTGTAGCTCAAGAAATGAAGTGTTTTTTGGCAAAACCAGTCCCGCTTTTCTCTTCAAGCTTAATGAAGAATTAAGCTTTTCGTTTCAATCGGGTTTATAAAACTAAGGCAGTTTTTCATAGCATATTTTCTTCCCAAATCGTTATTGCAACCTAAAAATCAAATGCAATAATCTTCGTATCCTGTAACATTCTATCTACAAATTTTTTGTGATTTTTAGGGCTGCCAACTGCTGTCCAGCTGCCGCTGATAATGCCGTTTGCTAACTCTTGTTTGCCTCTGCTTAGTTTTAACTTAGAGTTTCTGATGTATTCTTCGTAATCATCTAAACTTTCGTTCTCATATCTTTTTACAATGCGATAGGTTCTTTTAGTAAATCGACGTTCTACAAAATTCTCTACAAAAGGAAATATCAAAAGCGCTATTAAAACTACAAATGTAACACCAATAGCTTGTTCGTAGTAATCGCTGCCGACTGCCATTCCAATTGCCGCAACTATCCAGATTACGCAAGCTGTGGTTAAACCCTTAACTTGATTATCTTCTTTAAAAATAACACCAGCACCTAAGAAACCAATTCCAGTTACAATGTTTGAAGCGATTCTATCTTGACTATTCAATCCAATCTTAACCGATAAAATGGTAAACAGGGTAGAGCCCAACCCAATCATGATCATTGTTTTTAATCCTGCTTGTTTACTTCTAAACTCACGTTCTAAACCGATTAATCCACAAAGTAATGTGGCTATTAAAAATTTGTTGACTTCGCTCTGCGTGAGGAAATGGCTGTTTTCTAAAATGTTATTCATAAAAAATAAAACTCGACTTGAAAACAAGTTCGAAATTAATATCTGAATAACGTGTAGGTTAGGTGTAAAGTTTTAATAATTGGTGGATTGAAAATCCACAGATAGTGGTTTCGAGATTGCAAATCTCGAACAGCGATAGGTGGTTATGTTGGTGAATAAAATAGACTAAGAAATAATAATGACATAGCAACTAAATGAATTAGAAATATGTATCGAGCGTATTTTGATGTTTTGAAAATCATAATTATGCTACCAACGAGTTGAATAAAACTAAATAAAATAACAACAACAAAAACCCAGAAATCTAGTCCTAATCCTGCTAAGTTCGTCGGTGAAATTTTATGGGTGATTACCAATAAAATCAGTACAATTAGGTAGTAAATTATTACTTGCTGAACTTTTTTTAGCATTTTTTTAGGATTGTTTTATAGTTAAGGCGTTGTGTTTAACTTACTTTAACAATTAAACCCTCAGCGAGCCACGAAATCCTCTTGCAGCATAATAGGATTCTGCCCCGTTATGGTAAACAAAAACGGTATCGTAACGTCTATCAGCGAAAAGTGCTCCTTTAAGTTTCCTAATTGCAGGAGGAGTTATTATCCAACTAGATGTTTTTAGATCGAAATTTCCCAGTTCCTGCAATGCCCTGTATTGTTCTTCTGTTAAAAGTTCGATTCCCATTTCTGCGGCCATATTCATAGCGCTGTTTTCGGGTTTGTGTTCTTTCCTGGCTTCTAAAGCTTCGTGGTCGTAGCAAATGCTTCTTCTTCCTTTAGGACTTTCGGCCGAGCAATCATAAAAAATATACTCATTAGTTTTTTCATCATAGCCGATAACATCTGGTTCGCCGCCTGTGGTTTCCATTTCATCAAGCGACCACATCTTTTCGGGGCTAGCATCTAATTTAACTTGTACTTTATCCCACAAAAGGCTTTTATGGCGATTCATATTTTTCTCAAATCGAGCTTTTAAAAGATTTATTAACTCTATATGTTGTTCTGGTGATAAATTCTTTTTCATGTTATTGATTGTTTATTGGTTGGTCGAAATGGTCTTTCTATCAGCAGGTCTGAAATACCAAGATACTAAAATCAAGATTAACAGTAATGTTGGTCCGAAAAAATCTTTGGCACCATCGCCAATGGCTAGATGAGAAAAAATGGCGCCAGACATAGCGAAGAAAAAACCTCCATATGCCCATTCTTTTAATAACGGGAATTTAGGAATAAGGATAGCGACAACACCTAAGATTTTCCAAATGCCCAATAGAGTGAGAAAGTATAATGGATAACCCAAGTGAGCCATTGCAACTGTCTCTTCCTCCGTTTTAATTAACTGTACAATTCCAGTCGATAACATCCCTAAAGCAAGCCAAATTGTAGCCACCCAATAGATGATATTGATTCTCTT
>SEDG01000111.1 GCA_004295885.1 Pedobacter sp.
CCATCTAGGTATAAAGCTAATAATCTGTGCACCATTACATCGGGGTAACGGCGAATAGGAGAGGTAAAGTGTGTGTAGTGGTCAAATGCTAAGCCATAATGACTTGTTTTTTTAGTGGTGTAGATTGCCTTGGCCATTGAACGAATAGCTAACTGAGTTAACATATTCTGTTCTTTTTTGCCTTCTACATCTGCCATTAAGAAATTTAGAGATTTAGCGATATCCTTATCTGTTTTGGTATTTACTTTATAGCCAAAACGAGAAGCAAAGGTGGCAAAGTTGTTTAGGTTCTCTAAGTTAGGAGAGTCGTGAGAACGATAAACAAAAGTATATTTATTTTTACCGTTACCTTTTTTCGCAATAAATTCGGCTACTTTTTTATTGGCTAGTAGCATAAAATCTTCAATAAGTTTATGTGCGTCTTTACGCTCCTTTACATAAACGCCAATCGGTTTTCCACGTTCATCTAGTTTAAATTTAACCTCAGTACTTTCAAAACTAATGGCACCATTTTTAAACTTTCTGTCGCGTAAAATGTAAGCCAGTTCGTTCAGTTTTAAAATTTCTTCGGCATAATCGCCTACCTTAGTTTCAATTACTTCTTGTGCTTCTTCATAACTAAAGCGTCTATTAGAGTGTATGGTTGTTCTACCAAACCATTCACTTTTAATGTTCGCCTCATCATCTAGCTCAAAAACAGCAGCAAAACATAATTTATCCTCATTTGGTCGCAAAGAACATACGCCATTACTCAGTCTTTCAGGCAGCATTGGTATAACCCTATCCACCAAATAAACCGATGTAGCACGTTCGTAAGCCTCTTTGTCTAGCGCACTATTTGGCTTTACATAATGAGAAACATCCGCAATATGAACGCCAACTTCATAATTTCCATTAGTTAGTTTTTTGAAAGAAATAGCATCATCAAAATCTTTTGCATCAGCAGGGTCGATGGTAAATGTAACCGTATCCCTAAAATCTTTTCTACCTTTTTCATTTATTTCAGCTTCGCTAACCGTTTCTGGAATGGCGTTGGCTTCTTTTTCAACTTCATTAGGAAAACTTAATGGAAAACCATATTGTGCTAATATGGCATTCATCTCGGTATCATTCTCGCCCTGCGTACCTAGCACATTAATAATTTTCCCAATTGGATTTTTTGCACCCTCTGGCCAATCGGTAATGCTCACTTGTACTTTTTGACCATTTTTAGCGCCATTTAAATCGCTTAATGGAACAAAAATGTCATGCAGCATTTTACGGTCATCCGGTATAATAAAAGCAAAACGTTCTGAAACTTTGGCAACACCAATAAAGTCTGTTTTCGCTCTGGTTATAATTTCTACAATCTCACCTTCATTTCTCCGTCCGCTCGTTTTTTTACCAAAAACGTGAACTTTAACAATATCGCCGTGCAAGGCGTTGCGCAATTTACGTGGCGCAACGAAAATATCTTTCTCAAACTCATCATCTGGAACGATAAAAGCCGACCCGTCAGCAGTCATGTCAACTTTGCCAGTAATGAATACTTTTTGTTCTTTTAATCTGAACTTTCCACGTTCTGGACGAATAAATAATCCGTTTTCAGTTTGTTCTACCAACACCTCTAAAATGGTGTCGATTGCAGATTTTTCACTTAAATTTAGCTTGGCAGCAACTTGCTTGTGGTTAAGTGCCACATTTTTGTTTTTCTCGAATATATCACTAATCATCTGTGTTAAAACGAGTTTGAATTGAGAATTTTTGTTTTTTGCCATAGCTATTTATGTATAATATCGAAGATAGGAAATGTATATTAAGCTTATAGTATTTTTTCCAATAATTAACGCTTCTATAACACAATTGAAGCGTTTTAATTGTTTGAAAAGCAAGGCCTGTTTTTTATAGGAGCGTTAGTCTCGCTTTCCGTTTCAATCTTTTTGGCTGAAGAACCAAAAAGTATTTCCACTATAATCGGGTTTAAAAACAAAGGTCTGTGCCAAAAACTAACACTAAGCCATCCAATAAACATTGCAACACGTATATATTAACGGATAACAAAAAGCAATTCTGAATGAAGAAATTCTTACTTATACTTATTTTCTCCTTATTTTCTTTAGCGGGCCTTGCCCAGAATGGCAGCATAGATTCACTGAACGAAAAGAAGCAACAACTCAATTTAGTGTACACTTCATTGTATAAAGAAAACAGTGAAATGTCTTACACTTCGCCCGCTGGCGAGATTGGAGCGCCTTCTAAGTATGTAATTAATGGGAAATTAACTACCACTTATATGCTTTTCGGACCTAGGAACTTGCCTATCGCTTTTTCTGTAAACCCAGATTTTACAGTTCGGGTAAGAACAGACAAATCTGCTGGTGTAAGAACGCCAAGCTTTAGATTAGGCGGAACATTTTATATAAGGTTGTTAGATGAAATTAAGAGATATAGATATGTCCAGCTAAGTTTTACGCACCATTCAAACGGACAAGATGGTGACGCTACTTTAACTGATGGCTCAATAAATACTAAAACGGGAAACTTCAACACCAATTATTTAACTGCCGCTTATAGTTTCGGGAACTTTACAGCGCCAAAATCTCCAAGCGGGATTTACCAATCTTATAACCACAAAGTAGGACTGGAGTGGCATAAGTGGTTTAATTATGAAGCATCTTTAAATGGCGATTATGGTTTCACCAGAATAAACTATGATTTCTCTTTTAGAATTTATCAAATTTATAATGGACAGAAAGGTGGCTGGAAAAAGGTTGGTCTGACAAACTTTAAAGGTAAAAATACCTTAGAAAAAGAAACATGGCGTTTTAATGGACGAGTTTCTTATGCGGTAAATAAATATGTCAATTATCAATTTTTTGCCCCGAAAAGAAGGCTAAATTTAGAAGCGTCGGCCAATTATAGTTTACCGTTTATGCAAAATGTTTTTCTGATGGCGAGTTTTGGCTATTACGGCGAAGACCCTTACAACATCTATTTCAAAGACAAATACGCGTTCATGAGATTTGGGATTTCTAGTACGTTCTCAAGGTATAGGATTAAGTAATTCTGTGTTCTCAAAAAAAGATCTGTTGTTTAGATGAGTTACACGGAATTAATTTTTGACTCATCCAAATAGATTTTTCTCCAGAACAAGTCGAGACAGGTGCCTCTGAATGAAAAAAGATCTACGGCTACTAACATCCTAAAATCATTCAATCTTAAAAATCCTATTCAAGACAGATTAACCAACCATACTTTCCTTGCCTGGAATAGCTTCTATCAGCTTTTTTGTGTAATCAGCTTTGGGAGAGTTGTAAATGATTTCTGGAAAACCTTCTTCTTCAACCTTTCCTTTATTCATTACAATCATACGGTCTGAAATGTGCTTAACAACCGCCAAATCGTGGGATATAAAAATGTAGGTTAGACCAAAGTCTTGTTGTAATTCCCTTAATAAATTTAATACTTGAGCTTGTACAGAAACATCTAAAGCAGATACAGATTCATCGCAAATGATGAATTTTGGTTTTAAGGCTAAGGCTCTAGCAATTACAATTCTTTGCCGCTGACCGCCAGAAAATTCGTGTGGATAACGGTCAAAATGTTCTGGATTTAGATTTACTTTTTCTAATAAATTTAAAACATGTGCTTTTCTTTCTTTATCCGTTTTAAAAACATGATGCACTTGCAAAGGCTCCATTATAGCATTGCCAACTGTAATTTTTGGATTTAGAGAAGAATAAGGGTCTTGAAAAATGATTTGCACATCTTTCCGCATTTTTCTTAAATCAGCTTTGCCTAACGTAGTTAAATCGGTTCCGTCAAAAATTACCTTGCCCGAAGTTGGTTCCACCAAACGTAAAATACTTCTTCCCAAAGTGGTTTTACCACAACCTGATTCGCCTACCAAACCTAAAGTTTCGCCAGGGAAAACCTCAAAAGAAATGTCATCAACAGCTTTGACGTAGGATGTTGTTTTACCAAACAATCCTTTTTTTATTGGATACCAAGTACAAAGATTTTGAACTTGCAGCAATGGTTTTTGTGTATATAATTTGTGCCTTCTTTCCTCAATTTCTTGATTTGTATAACTGTTAATTTCCAACAGGTGTTGAACGTTAACAGCCGTATCTTCATTTAAGAAATCTGCAACAATCGGTAGTTTTTTTAAACGTCTTTGTGGCGCAGGTCTGCAAGCTAAAAGCCCTTTTGTATATGGATGTTGTGGATTTTCAAAAATCTGTTTGGCCGAACCTTGTTCTACGATATTGCCTTTATACATCACTAACAATTCATCCGCAATTTCACTAATAACAGCTAAATCATGGGAGATGAAAATTAAACCCATGTTACGCTCATCTTTTAACCGCAATAAGAGCTCTAAAATTGTTTTTTGAACAGTTACGTCTAACGCTGTAGTTGGTTCATCAGCAATGAGTAATTCGGGATTACAACTCAATGCCATCGCAATCATTACTCGTTGTTTTTGTCCTCCAGATAATTGATGCGGATAGCTATCAAAAATATTAGCTGGCCTTGGTAATTGAACTTCTTTGAACAAAGCTATCGTTTGTGCCTTTGCAGTTGCCTTGTCTACCTTTTGGTGTAAAATTATGGCCTCTTGAACTTGTGAACCACAGGTGAAAACTGGATTTAATGAAGTCATCGGTTCTTGAAAAATCATAGCCATTTTATTGCCACGATAACTTCTTATTTCATTATCTGATAAGTTTAATAAGCTAATGTTATCAAAATCGATTTCGCCTGTAATCTCGGTATTTTTAGAATCATGTAAACGCATGATAGAAAAAGAAGTAACGGATTTTCCTGAACCAGATTCGCCAACAATACCCAAAACCTTACCTTTTTCTAAATTGAAACTTACTTTGTGGACAGCTTCGCTCCAAGTTTTTTCTTCTCGGTTAAAAAAGGAAATGGCTAATTCTTTTACGTTTAACATTAAAGCTTTTGTATTATTAGTTCTTTAGAATTTTCTTCCAGAGAATTAAATTCATCAAAATGAAAATGACAACCTGTCGGAACTGTATCTTGAGCTAAGGTAAGCAATTGCTTAGCTAATGAAATTAAACCCGCTTTATTAGCAGATATTACGATTTCTTCATTCGAAAAGATTGTTTTTATTTCAAAACCATCTTCCCAATTCGATTGAAGTACACCATTGTAATCTGGAATATTTATCTTTATTTCCATTCTAGTTAACGATTTCTTACTTCACTAAGATAATACTTATAGATGATTTCTAGCCACAGATTCGCAGATTATGTAAATTATAGGTAATAATTAGTGGGTCGTATATTTGTGATGTAGGCCGCTATAGATATCGAATCCCGCTGGGATTCTCTGGTTATGTTTCTTGTGTTAAACGAAACTTTTTGCAGGTCTGTAACAGCAAACATCTGGTTCGTAATGATTATAATCTGCGGACCTGTGCAACTTTCATTTATGCCTTTGAGGGAACAATCGTGATATTTTCTGCTGGAATGCAAGGAAGCCCTTTAAACCGTAATAAGATTTGTGCCGTTGTAATTACATCTTTCTGGCAATAGGTTACGATTCTGGGCAAGTCTTTTTCTTGATAATAAACATCCTTAACCATACTGCCATCAATGTCATCTTTTGGTGTGGGGATGTTAAAAATAGCTGCCAATAAATTTAAGGAAGTGTAGTTTTTATAATCACCGAATTTCCATAACTCCATGGTGTCGATGTGTAGAATTTCCCAAGGTTTTTTGCCCGCTATTTGTAGTTGAGTAGGGATATCAATTCCATTAACCAACATTCGTCTGCATAAATAGGGGAAATCGAATTCTTTACCATTATGTGCACAGAGAATTTGGTCCTTGGGCTGCTTAGCCAATAACTGATTAAATTGTTTTAAAACATCAACTTCATCGTGACCGAAATAGGAGTTAACCCTAAAATTTAGGTCGCCTTCGTGATGATGAAAAAGACCAACGCTAATGCAAATGATTTTGCCAAATTCTGCCCAAATACCAGCTCTTTCATAAAAATCTGATGGGCTTTTATCGTCTTTTCTAAGTAGTTGAGTTTTGGTATCCCAAAGAGATCGCATTTGCTCTGGCAGCTCTTCAAAAAATTGATAAAGCGGAACAGTTTCAATGTCAATTACAAAAACCTTATTTAAGTTAACCTCTTTAAGCATGGCCGAAATGTTTGCGATGTAAATTTAAATAGGGAAATTGAAGATATAGAAATTATTTGAATTGTTTGCGTTGATATGGTTCTAATAACTAGAGAGGGCTTTAGGAATGCTGATTTGGCTAAAGCCAATTGGATTTTGTTTTTAATCGTTGGCTAAAGCCAAGGGCAATGAATGGAACAGTTGCAGAAGCTTAACCTTTTAATAGCTGCACAAGTTTTTGTTATCTAAACCCGACTTAGCGGAAATACTTTTTTGTTGAGCCAATTTAGTCATCCGATGAATATTTACACGCTGCCTATATTCATCGGATGACTTCAATAAAGCACAAAAAAGATTGAATCGAGGACGGGACCGGATGTTCCGATTTGCACTGGTTTTGCTTTCCTAAGTCTTCGACTACGCTCAGACTGACAATCAATTATTAGAGTACCACCTCGTTTCTCCTCGCAATGATGTGTGATATCAACAAAAAATCCCTCTCAATTAGAGAAGGATTTTGATATGATTAAGCTTTTAGCTTTGGTCTTTCTGCTTCCTTAAGAAGTATAACCCAGAATTTTTAAAACTTGCTTGCTATTTTGCTCTTCGCCAAACACCTCAAAGTTGAAAGTTTCATCTCTGTTTCTGCGAATAATTACATGCTTTGGACTTGGTAACAAGCAGTGATGAATACCGCCATAACCGCTTAAAACCTCTTGGTAAGCACCTGTGTTAAAGAAACCTAAATATTGAACTTTACGTGTTTTTGGCATGAAAACACTGTTCATGTGTGCTTCTTGATTGTAATAATCTTGCCCATCGCAAGTTATTCCGCCTAAGTTTACACGCTCGTATTCTGCATCCCAATTGTTAATTGGTAATAAAATATATTTCTGGTTTAATGCCCAAACATCTGGTAAGTTGGTGATAAAAGAACCATCTAACATTAACCATTTTTCACGGTCGTTCTGTTGTTTACGGCCCAATACTTTATATAAGATGCCAGAAGCTTCAGCAACTGTGTATTTTCCGAATTCTGTAATGATATCTGGTTCAATTACATCGTGTTCTGCACAAATTTCTTTGATACGTTTAACGATTTCATTAACCATGTATTCATAATCAAAATCGAATACCAAGCTATCTTTAAATGGCATTCCACCACCGATATCTAATGTATCCAGCGATACGGATACCTAAATTACAAGGTGTATCCATTTCAATCTCATCGTCGTAAAGGTTAAATTCTTCCTTGTTATCTAAAACCGGGATGATATTTTTATACCCATCGTGCAACATATCTATAATATATTGCTTGTATTGGTAGGTTTTAAAACCGTTGCAGATTACGGTGATATCTTTAGTTAAAGCTCCTTTTTTCTCTAAAGCTTCAATCATTGGCATGTCAAAAGCAGATGAAGTTTCTAAGTGGATGCCATTTTTTAGCGCTTCCTCTACGATATGGCGAAAGTGCGAACTCTTGGTACAATAACAATACTTATAATCGCCACGATAATCGTTTTTGATAATAGCTGTTTGAAACAACAATTTAGCTTGTTGAATTTTCTTGCTCACCAAAGGTAGATAAGTGAAACGCAATGGTGTACCATAGGTTTCTATCATTTCCATCAGGTTTAAATCCTGAAAATACAATTCATCATCTATAACATCGAAACCCTCTTGCGGGAAACCAACACTTAGAT
>SEDG01000703.1 GCA_004295885.1 Pedobacter sp.
ATTTATCAGGATGCTTGGTTTAATTTAGCTCGTTTTGACGCAGAAACCACTAAAACTTATACCTTGAATAAAAAAGGAAATGGCGTTTATGTTTTTGTGTTAAAAGGGCAAGTTGAAGTGAATGGACAGACATTAGGCACAAGGGACGGTTTCGGAATTTGGGATACAGATAATTTTGAAGTTAAAGCAGTTGCTGATGCCGAATTCTTATTGATGGAAGTACCAATGGAATTTTAGTTGGCTTATTGGTTCAATAGTAAATAGTTCATTTTGGATTTGATAATTTGTAAATAGTATGGATGTAATTGAAATATTAATTGTTGGAACTAACCAACCTATAATGGAAACCATTGCAAGGCTGATTGATAAAGAGCAAACTTGGAAAGCGACAGTAAGTTTTTCTTTTGATGATGCCTGCGAAGTATGTTTAACCAAGGATTTTAAGCTAGCATTAATTGGCGCTGGACTTTCAGATGAGGAGGAATTAAGATTAAAAACTCACTTAAATAAACTAAAGCCTAGCTTACCAATTGTTAAACATTATGGTGGTGGAAGTGGTTTATTATTTGCAGAAATCCATCAGGCATTAGCTTGATGGATTTTTTTATGCCAATAAAAGCATATGGATAAAATCTCGAAATTTAACTGTATTTAAAGGTTTCGCTAAAAAATAATCAATACCAATATCTGCCTTCAATTCTTCTTCGGGAATCGATGTTGTTGAAATAACAATTATCGGAGTATCTTTTGAGATAGCCTTCATTCTTCTTGAAGCTTCGAAACCATCCATAATTGGCATGTACAAATCCATGATCACCAAGCTAAATGAGGTTTTCTTAAATTTCTCAATCGCCTCAAAACCATCTACAGCCACAACCAATTCAAATTGGTAATCTTTTAACAAATGTTGAATTAGCCTCACACTCATGGGCTCATCCTCAACTATTAAAATCTTTTTCTTTTTGGTTAAGTAATCTCTAAAATTCAATCTCACGAGGGCGTAATGTTAATCATTAAATGTAAATATAAATAATGAATTGCGATTTACAATAGATGTTAAGATTATGACCTTAAATATATGTGTTACAACATATATTTTTCCTAACATATCAAGGAATCCCCTAATTAAATTACTAGAAGGCAAGGGTTTGATGTATTCATCAAGCTTTTTCGAATACAACTATTTGCTCTTGCTTTTTTATTTTGGTTTCTAAAGGTTTCCTTTATTGAAAAAGTAAAATACACATACTCACCATAACGGCACAAAAGTTGTTAATAGCTTGATAACAAAAAAAACAATTACATATGATTATGAAAAAACTACTTTTTACTCTTGTTGCAATTGCGACGTTAACTACAATGAGCCTTACTAATGCTAAAGCTCAGGATTACAAAAATGCTATTGGTGGCCGTTTTGGAAGCTATAATGGTATTACCTTTAAAACTGGCCTGAACAAAGGAGCTATGCTAGAACTTATCGGTAACTTTAGAAGTAACAAAAATTTTAGCTGGGCGCAGGTAACAGGTTTATATGAAGT
>SEDG01000704.1 GCA_004295885.1 Pedobacter sp.
GTTTCTATTTTTAGCAACAAATTTTCTTCATCTAGATGATTAAGACTCATTACATACCCATGATCCATTGCCTTTGGCAGTGGAAAGCGTTTTTCTAAACCATTTTTTAAGTTGATAACGGCAGTGTAGGTATTGTCTATACTAGGTATTAGAGCA
Source organism: Pedobacter sp. (assembly GCA_004295885.1). GTDB lineage: Bacteria > Bacteroidota > Bacteroidia > Sphingobacteriales > Sphingobacteriaceae > Pedobacter. Next base: position 157 of record SEDG01000704.1, read on the forward strand.
AACAAACCCATACCGTTATGCTCTGAGGTAATTTCGGCTACCTTTTTCTTATGGCGATCTTCTATATAACCTTTCAAATCAACACCTAAACCATCACTACCAATTGCTTTAAAGGCAACTTTTGAACGTAAACCAGCAATTAAATCCCCTCCCTCTGGAAAGAACTTTAGATCGATATTATCCTTATAACTTTCTATCTTGAAATTTCTAGGTATATGCATGCTCTCATTTCTCACTAGTATTGTATTGATGGTCACTTCTTGAGGGTCATATTCCTTTTTAAGTGCATATACGATCTCAACCTTTCCATCTTCGTCCGTCTTAGCCTTGCCGTCCGCTAAATTTTTATTTTGATAGTCAATATTATAAGTGACCTCCTTTGAGGCTTCGGGTTTGCCTTCTAATGTTTTATAAAGTATTGAAGCCGTTAATAATGTGTGTTTTTCATTGGGTTGCAGTCTGAAACTTGCATTTCCATCTAAGGTTCCATTTAGTGCATCTCCAATGATGATGGTAGTGGTAAAAAAATAATCAGGATCAAAGTTTTTCATCCATCTTGTATAGGCCTTAACCTCGTATGTTCCTGGTGCAAACAAAGAATCTATGAGAGAAATATTTCCACTAGCAAGACCATTATCTATAGGTAATACAAAACTCCTAATCGAGTCCCGTTCATCAATTAAATCAACATACAGCAGCTTACTCAAAAGGGAGAGTTTATTTTCCTCGGCATTAACCACATAAGCTTTAAACCAAATATCATCCCCAATGCTGTAATAAGGTTTGTCAAAATGCAAATGAATCTTTTCTTGTGGGTTTTTATTTGTGTACCTATCTAGCTGATCTATTAAAGTAGTTAACCTACTATCAAGACTATAAAAAGCAACTGAAGAAATAACGGCTAAAAAACAAAGAAAAATTAAGAGACGACGAGAGTTTTTCATATCAATTAAGATTTATACCAATATAGCAAAAATATTAAAGGCTGAGAAACAAGCCGTTGCCAACAAAATTTAACGCAATAGCTAAATGGGTTGGTTAAACAGTTTAAGATGTTATTTTCTATGGTGTATATGTTTACTTCATTTTTAATACCTTAGTTCACCAAACTTTTCGAAATGATAACATTCAAATTACTAAGTCGAATTACCTTTTTACTGTGTTCGCTTTCTTGCTTCAGTTCCTTTTCTCAAACTCCTATCAACTTAAAAACAGAGTATTTGGTTAATCCCATTGGATTAGATAATCCCAATCCTCGTTTCACATGGCAAATGAACGATAAAAGAATGGGTGCTAAACAAACTGCCTACAGATTAATGGTAAGTACTGATTCCTTAGGCTTAGTTCAAGGAAAAGCTAATTTATGGAATACGGGATGGCT
>SEDG01000112.1 GCA_004295885.1 Pedobacter sp.
AACAAAAGATGCTCTAAATAATGCGCTAAACCAGTAGCATTTTTTGGGTCGGTGTTGCTACCTGCTCTTACACTCATTCGAAACTGGATGTTAGGCTCTTTCGTGTTAGGCGAAAGGATAACCGTTAATCCGTTTTTTAAGGTGTAAAAACGTGTTTTTGATGGGTCGTTAGTTACATATTTGTAAGTGTAACCACCAGCGGTTGCGGTTTTCCACTGATAAGCAGATTGCGCCATTAAGTTTGTGCCTGCCATTAATAAGCAGACAAATAGTAAAAGTTTTAATTTCATTCTATAAGTTTTAGATTGACAAGGCTATCGAGCGATAAATATGCTTGAGATAGTTTCTTTAATAATAAGTTATCTCAAATATAAGCGGATACAAAGCAGTTTCCTAAAAAATGAAAGAAAATATCTTTCTAGATAGCCACTAAGCCACAAAGTTGATGGAATGGTATTGCGAAAATCTAAATTTCCTTAATTTCTTGAGGTTTATAGACTTATAGCATCCAATTTATTTCTTCTCTACGCTCATTGCTTCTTTGCGGTTAATTCTTATTATTTTTACGAAATGAATAAGGATGCCAAAAAACCAACAATTTTAGTTGTTAATGATGATGGAATAACTGCACTAGGAATTAAGAATTTAATCGAAGTGATGCAGGAAATTGGAAGGGTAGTGGTTGTTGCTCCAGATGGGCCGCAATCTGGAATGGGACACGCCATCACCATTGGTAAACCCTTACGTTTTGATAAAGTTGATTTATACCAAAATGTAGAGATGTACAAATGCTCTGGTACACCTGTAGATTGTGTTAAATTAGCCGTTAACAAAGTTTTTAAAGGCAAGAAGCCAGATTTATGTGTGTCAGGAATAAACCACGGTTTGAACAATTCCATCAATGTGATTTACTCTGGAACTATGTCTGCTGCGGTAGAAGGTGCCATAGAGAAAATCCCGTCAATAGGTTTTTCTTTGGATGATTTTTCGCAGGACGCAGACTTTAGTCATTGCAAAAAATTTATCAAAATCATCGCCTTGCAAGTTCTTGCGAATGGTTTGCCAGAGGCGACATTATTGAACGTAAACTTCCCGAAAGGTGCTGATTTAAAGGGCATAAAGATTTGCCGTCAAGCAAATGCAAAATGGGCAGAAGAATTTGATGAAAGAATTGACCCTTATAAACGGCCGTATTATTGGCTAACCGGAGTTTTTGAGAATTATGATAAAGGGGAAGATACTGATGTATGGGCTTTAGACCATGGTTATGTTTCTGTTGTTCCGGTTCAGTTCGATTTAACTGCTCACCACGCCATTCCGATTTTAAATGGATGGGACTTCGGCAAAACCGATAATTCGAAAACTACAATTCATAAAACTGCTGGTCCAGATGGTAATGGCTTAGGTTAGTATGGAAAAAATTAAAGCAATAAAAAACACAGTGTGGAGTGGGATGGGCATTGGGCTTATTGTTCCACTAATTCCTGGGGCTTTAGTTTGGCTTTTAATGCATCGATTTGTTGCGTTAAAAAAAGCGGATTTATTGCTAATTGGCTGCATTGCCTTGAACGCATTATTAATGAATTACTTTTTTAAGCATAATAAAGATAATATTGCCAGAGGCATAATCAGCGTTACCTTTTTGTGGGCATTTGCGTTTTTCTTTTATAAAGTCCTTTAGATTATGGAAAATGTAAGATGTAAAATGGCAGATGGTCGGAGGCCAGACGTTTCATATTTGTCCATTTTCCATTTTACCTTTTCCCTCTTACATTTATAAATATGAAGTACTACTTAGTTGCAGGAGAAGCCTCAGGAGATTTGCACGGTGCCAATTTGATGAAAGCCTTAGAGACGGAAGATGCAAATGCTGATTTCAGGTATTTTGGCGGAGATAAGATGCAAGCAGAAGGTGGCGAGTTAGTTAAACATTATGCCGAGATGGCTTTTATGGGTTTTACAGAAGTAATTCTAAATCTACGAACCATTTTTAGAAATCTAAAAGCTTGCAAAGCAGATATTTTAGCTCATCAACCAGATGTTTTAATTCTAATCGATTTCCCTGGATTTAACCTAAAAATTGCTGAGTTTGCCAAACAAAATAATATTAAAGTTTGCTATTACATCTCTCCGAAAATTTGGGCTTGGAATCAAAAACGAGTGTTAAAAATCAAGCGAGATGTTGACCAAATGTTTTGCATTTTGCCATTTGAAGTAGACTTCTATAAGAAATGGGGAATGGACGTTCACTATGTTGGCAATCCATTATTAGATGAAAAAGCACAGTTCATTCCAGATTTGATGTTTAGGGAAAATCAAGGTTTAACTGAACAAAAAATTATCGCCTTGTTGCCAGGAAGTAGGAAGCAAGAAATTGAACGACTACTGCCTGATATGCTAAGCGTAACAGAAAATTTCCCAGCCTATCAGTTTGTTATTGCTGCGGCACCCACTTTTACAGAGGATTACTACAACCAGTTTATAGGAAATAAAAAAGTGAAATTGGTTTTTTCACAAACCTATAATCTGCTACATCATGCTCACGCTGCACTAGTTGCTTCTGGAACGGCAACTTTGGAAACAGCACTTTTTAAAATCCCTCAAGTTGTACTCTATCGTGGTGGTGCTATTTCTGTGGGCATCGCCCGAATTGTAATTAAAATTAGATTTATCTCGTTGGTGAATCTAATAATGGACAGAAAAGTAGTTGACGAATTGATACAGGCAGATTGCAATACACAAAGAATCATCTCAACTCTTAAGCCCCTTTTAGAAGGAGATGTTAGAGCAAAAATGCTTGCAGATTACGATGAATTGGGAGAGAAAATGGGAACTGCGGGCGCATCTGAGCGGACAGCAAAATTGATAGTTGAATTTTTAGAAAAGCAGCTTTAACCATACCATTTGGAGGGTATATAAAAAAATCAACTAAAAATTTAATAATTAGCTTGTTTAGTTTACTAGTAATGAATATCATTGCGACAAAATTAAAACAAGGAAATGAAAAAAATTTTATTAACTCTCTTAGTAATTACCCTTTCTTACGGAGCAAAAGCACAATTTGAAGGGTCAAAGCAAGTATTCGAAAGTCCAAAGCTTAAATCAGAAATTGCCATTCACAAAACGGTGGCTATTCTACCTTTTAACACTAAAATTTCTTACAAAAAACAACCGAAAAACTTTAATGCAGAAGCGAATAGAGACCAAGAAAAAACAATGTCTAAATCTATTCAATCTAGTATGTATACTTTTCTTTTAAGAAGAGGAAAAGATTATTCGGTAGAATTTCAAGATGTAGATAAAACAAACATCTTGTTAAAAAAAGCAGGAATGTTAGATAAGTTGGATGAATTTACCAAAGATGAAGTAGCAAAAACATTAGGTGTTGATGCTATTTTGGGTGGAAATTTTGAAACTGAACAAACTAAAACGGAGGCTGGTGCTATTGCTTCTGCCGTTCTTTTTGGTGGTTTTGGTGGTAAAACAGGAACTGGTACGCTAACACTGACTTTAAATAATGGAAGTAATGGCGATTTACTTTGGCGTTTCTTTAAAACAATGGATGATAGCATTACAGCTTCTACAGACGATTTAGTAGAAAGAATGATGCGTAAGGTGTCAAGAAACTTTCCTTACGCTAAGTAATTTTTATAAAAGCTATATCATATATTTGGTCAAACAATTGGTAAACTGATATCAATAAATAATTGACCAGAGATGAAAGCGCTTTCCATAAAAGATATTGCATTAAAAGCTAACGTATCTATAACAACAGTTTCTTTTATAATTAATGGCAAGGCGAAAGAGAAATCTATCAGCGATGCTGTTATAAAAAAAGTACAACAAATAATTATAGACAGTGGCTATAAACCTAACCAGATTGCCCGTAGCTTACGTACGGGCAATTCTAATATCATTGGGTTAATAATAGAGGATATTTCCAATTCCTTTTTCTCTCGTATTGCCCGATTAATTGAAGACAAAGCCTATAAAAAAGGGTACAAGATTATTTATTCTAGTACTGAGAACAGCGTAGAGAAAGCGCAAGAGTTAATTAATCTTTTCAAATCTCGAAAAGTTGATGCCTATATCATTTCGCCAATGAAAGGAATTGAGGAAGATATTCAAATCCTCTTAAACGAAAATAAACCAGTCATTTTTTTCGACAGGAATTTGCCAGAACTTAATACCAATTATGTTGGCGCTAATCACTTTGTGGCATCTTACCAAGCTATAGAAAGTTTTATTAAACAAGGCAAAAAGAAGATTGCTTTAGTTACTACAAACATTGATGTTCAACAGATTATCGAGCGTTTTGAAGGATATAAAAAAGCATTAATAGATTATGCTTTGCCTTTTGATGAAGAGTTGGTGCTAAGAATTCCTTTTAATCAACCCGAGGTAGATACGATCGCAGCTATAGAAAAATTACTTAAGAATAAAGACATTGATTCCATACTTTTTGCAACAAATTATTTGGCCATAAGTGGGTTAAGGGTTTTAAAACAAACAGGTAAAAAGCTAGACGAAAATTTTGCGGTTATTGGCTACGATGACCATGAGGCTTTTGAGTTACATACGCCAAGTATTTCAACCATACAACAACCGTTGGAGGAAATTGCAGAAACAATCATCAAGTTGATTTTAAATCAACTTTCCTCAAAAACAAAACTTCCCGACCAACAAATTATTATTCCTGCAAAATTAATTTTGCGTGATTAACGTTAGCATTATAATATTTGCAAATGCCAGTGGATAATCGAATACTTCTCACTTTAATTACATTTCTATTTTTCTCTTCGTGTAACAGCGAAGACAAAGAAGCAGCTCAAGCAGACTCAGCTTCTTGCGAAAGCAATTTGCCCAATCGTTTTGGTGTTGGATTAGACACTACAAAAATTGCTAAGGGAAAAGTTAATCATGATAATATGGTTTTTATCCCCGCTGGGGAATTTTTAATGGGCGCCAGTGATAAAGAAGGGAGGGAAGATGAATATCCTCAACATCCAGTTAAGCTAAATTCTTTTTGGATGGATATAACCGAAGTTACCAATGCCAGTTTCGCCAAATTTGTAAAAGCAACTGGTTATGTAACCACAGCAGAGCGTAAGCCAGATTGGGAGGAGATGAAAAAACAATTGCCAGCTGGTACGCCGAAACCGCCAGATAGCGTTTTTGTTGCTGCGTCTTTAGTCTTTTCTGCGCCAAAACAAATAGCGAACTTGAATGATGCTTCGCAATGGTGGGTATGGAAAAAAGGTGCAGATTGGAAACATCCCCATGGACCAAATAGCAATATTAATGGAAAAGATGACTTTCCTGTTGTCCATATTTCATGGGATGATGCGATGGCTTACTGCCAATGGGCCGGAAAAAGATTACCAACCGAAGCCGAATGGGAATACGCAAGTAGGGGAGGTTTAAAAAATTCATTATACCCATGGGGGAATGAAGATATTGAAAAAGGTAAGGTTAAGGCTAATACTTGGCAAGGAAACTTCCCTCTGAAAAATACCAATTGGGATAAGTTTAGTGGGCTTGCACCAACCAAAAAATTTGCTCCAAATGGTTTCGGCTTGTATGATATGGCAGGGAATGTTTGGGAGTGGTGTAGCGATTGGTACAGACCAGATTATTATACAACAGAAAACCAAACCAATCCGCAAGGCCCTCCTGACAGCTATGATCCAATGGAACCAACTGTCTCGAAGAGAGTCGTTAGAGGGGGCTCTTTCATGTGCAATGCTTCTTATTGCAAAGGATATCGTGTAACTTCTAGAATGAAGACTTCTACAGATACCAGTTTAGAACATACTGGTTTTAGGTGCGTTAGCACCAATTAAATTTTTCGATTGTAAAATGCTTGTCGCGATATAGTAAGCCCACAATATCTTTATTGTAACGTTAAAATTACACAAACGTTTGATAATGGCATAAAATATTTTAACTAATATTGAGTTACTAAAACGTTTTAGTTTTTTGAGGCTGTTTACTATTAGTTGAAGCAAAATCAATAAACAAAGCAATATCATTAGAATTTTATAGGTCGTTTAGGGAAAGGCAACTTTCCTAGTTCTAGCTACTAAATCGTTTTAGTTTATTTTTGTAATAACCAAATGCTGTATGAAAATGTCACCTAATCACCATAGGATGCGAAATGTCGATTGGGATTTGAAGACCTTTTTTTGAGCAAAACAACCTTTAAAGAAGTAGAAATAATAACTCAATTAACAATAACGTAAACCCAAACTTAAACAACTATGACGAAAAAAATTACACAGCTCATCAAGCTAACGCTGAAGGTAATGGGTAGGAGTACAATGGAAATCAGTAAACTGACCAAAGCTACTTATTCCATGTTAGCGGCATCAGCCGATGCCGACCGCCGAAGATTAAACAACCTAATCTATATAAACCATTAACATTATGAATTTTTTAAAAATTGCCAAAGGAGCTGTTGGGCTATGTGCCTCGATAGTTTTACTTAGTGGATGTCTCAAAGAAGATTATCCACACACTGAACTGTTCACTTGGAAAGCGAAGGTGGATGTGACAGACAAAGCTGTTCTAACAGTTAATTTAGAAAATGGAGCTGGTCCTTCGGGTGGCGAGGGTTCTACTAAGTTAGTAGATAACAATTTTACCACTAAGTTTTTGATTAATCCTTATCAAAACAGTTTGTATATGCAACTAGCTTTTTCTCAGGCTCAACAAGTTGCGTCTTATACATTAACATCTGGTGATGATGCTCCAGGTAGAGATCCAAAAGACTGGAAGCTTAGTGGCTCTCAGGATGGAACTACTTGGGTTGATCTAGACACAAAAACTGGAGAAGTTTTTTCTGGACGAAGATTAACAAGAACGTTTAGTTTCAAGAATAAGGTAGCCTATAAGTTTTATCGCCTTAGCGTTAGCGCCAATAACAATGATTCTTTATTTCAATTAACAGAATGGAGAGTTATAGAAGTACCTGAAGAGTTACAGTAGTTTAAATATTTACTGATTGAAATGTGATTCACATTAGTCAATCTTACTAATTAACCGAAAACCATATTTTCTAAATAAAAAATTATGACAAAAAAAGATACATATTTAACCAAGCATACGCTCAGGCTTAAAAATTGTGGACTTATTGCAATGGCTTTAACACTTGCTCTATGTGCCAATTTTTATTCTTCTGCTGCCGCTAGTTCTGCTAAATTGCACAAGGTTAATTCGATCAAAAAACCACAACTTGACATTGTAATACGTGGTATAGTTAAAGATTCAACAGGTGCTCCTCTACCTGGTGCAGG